>VBCQ01000383.1 GCA_005882155.1 Betaproteobacteria bacterium | reverse complement strand
CGCGCTGCTGCTGCTCGGCGTGCTGATCTTCATCGGCGCGAGCCTGACGGTGGGCATCACGATCTCGAGCGTCGCGCAAAGCCAGATGCAGGCGATGCAGATGACCTTCTTCTTCTTCCTGCCGTCGCTGCTGCTGTCGGGCTTCATGTTCCCGTTTCGCGGCATGCCGGGCTGGGCACAGTTCATCGGCGAGGCGCTGCCGCTGACGCACTTCCTGCGCGTGATCCGCGGCGTGATGCTCAAGGGCAGCGACTGGAGCGCGGTGTGGCCGCACATCTGGCCGCTGTTGGTGTTCACCGCGGTCGTATTGGGTATCGGGCTGAAGCGATTCCGCCGGACCTTGGATTAAACTTGCGCCCCAGCGCTGATTTGTTCCGGCTTGCGGGCGCTTTATAAAACCAGCTAAAGACAGGACCCAGCACCCCGTGTCCCGCTTTGGTGACGCCGGGTGTTCTTGTTTGGGCCCTCATGCATTCAGTCGGTCAGGTCACACCGCAATCGCAACACTTCGCACAGCCGCTGGCGCTGCAAAGCGGCGCCTCGCTGCGCGACTACACGCTCGTCTACGAAACCTACGGCACGCTGAACGAGGCGCGCAGCAACGCGGTGCTGGTGTGCCATGCGCTCAACGCGTCGCACCATGTCGCCGGCACTTACGCCGGCCAAGTCAACAGCGAAGGCTGGTGGGACAACCTGATCGGCCCGGGCAAGGCGCTGGACACCAACCGCTTCTTCGTCATCGGCGTCAACAACCTCGGCTCGTGCTTCGGCTCGACCGGGCCGATGCATCTGAACCCCGACACCGGCGCGCCCTACGGCGCCGGCTTTCCGGTGGTGACGGTCGAGGACTGGGTCGACGCGCAGGCCCGCCTGCTCGACGCGCTCGGCATCGAGCAACTCGCCGCGGTGATCGGCGGCAGCCTGGGCGGCATGCAGGCGCTGAGCTGGTCGCTGCGCTACCCGCAGCGGCTGCGCCATTGCATCGCGGTCGCGACGGCGCCGAACCTGTCGGCGCAGAACATCGCGTTCAACGAAGTCGCGCGCCGCGCGATCGTGACCGACCCCGACTTTCACGGCGGCCACTACTACGCCCACGGCGTCGTTCCCAAGCGCGGACTGCGCGTGGCGCGGATGATCGGCCACATCACCTACTTGAGCGACGACGCGATGGAGGCCAAGTTCGGCCGCGGCATGAAAGGCGCGACGCCCAACTACAGCACGCAGGACATCGAGTTCGAGATCGAAAGCTACCTGCGGTATCAGGGCGACAAGTTCAGCGAGTACTTCGACGCCAACACCTATCTGCTGATCACCCGCGCGCTCGATTACTTCGACCCGGCGCGCGACTTCGACGGCGACCTGAGCGCCGCGTTCGCCGCGTTCTCGCCCGAGCGATCGCGCGAGCTCGTGAAGGCGCTGCTCGACAACCGGCGCGACGTGAGTTATGCCGAGATCGAAGCGCCGCACGGGCACGACGCGTTCCTGCTCGACGATGCGCGGTACCACGCGTTGCTGCGGGCGTGCTTCGACAACATCGCCAAGGAAACGAAATGAGCGAGCGCAAGGACATGGAGCTGATCGCCCAGCTCGTGCCGCCCGGCTCGCGCGTGCTCGACCTCGGCTGCGGCACCGGCGAGCTGCTGGCGCTGCTGCGCGACACGCGCCAGTGCAGCGGCTACGGTGTCGAGATCGCCGACGACAACGTGCTTGCCTGCACGCGGCGCGGCGTCAACGTGATCCAGCTCAATCTCGAGGACGGCCTCGCAATGTTCGAGGACCAGAGCTTCGACGTGGTCCTGCAGCTCGACACGATGCAGCACCTGCGCAACACCGAGCGCATGCTGCGCGAAACGGCTCGCGTCGGCCGCGTCGGCATCGTCAGCTTTCCGAATTTCGCGCACTGGGCGAACCGGCTGCGCATCGCGAGCGGGCGCATGCCGGTGACGAAAGCGCTGCCCTACGAGTGGTACAACACGCCGAACATCCGCGTCGGCACTTACGCGGACTTCGAGGTGCTGGCGCGCAAGGACGGATTGCGCGTGCTCGACTCCTTCGGCATCCAAAACGGCCGCGCAGTGCGCCGGCGGCCGAATCTGATGGCGAGCGTCGCGCTGTTCAAGTTCGAGCGCGTGGGGTGAGATGACCCTCGTTCGGTTCCTCCTCGCTCTCGTCGTCTGCACGATGAGCGGGTGGGCGGCGGCGGCCCCGTCGGCGCACAACGGCGTCATCGACCTGCGCGGCTGGGACTTCGAGCGCGACGGCGCGGTCAACCTCGCCGGCAGCTGGGGCCTGTCGTGGGACCGCTTCGATGACCCGACATCCAGCGCCAGCGGAACGCTCGCCGTTGCGGTACCCGGCCACTGGAACGACGTCGACGTCGGCGGGCGGCGCGCCGGCGCCGACGGCCACGCGAGCTATCACCTGACGGTGCTGTGCGATCGGGCCGGCGGTCTCGCGATGGTGCTGCCGACCGTGAACTCGGCGGCGCGCCTCTACGTCAACGGCCAGGCGCTCGCGTCGCAAGGCGAGCCGGGCGCGAGCGAGTCCACGGCGCGGCCGGCAATCGCGCGCCAGCTCGTCTCGCTCGCATCGCAGTCGTGCCCGATGCGCATCGTGCTGCAGGTGTCGAACTTCAGCCACCGCGACGGTGGCCTCGTGCAAAGCCCGCGCTTCGGGCTCGAAAGCGAGCTCGCGATGAAGCGCCAGCGCGCGCTGGCGTTCGACACCAGCTTTTTCGGCAGCTTCTTCGTCCTCGGCCTGCTGCCGCTGCTGTTCTTCGCGGCGCGGCCGAAGGACCGCACGCCGATGTGGTTCGGCTGCTTCGTGCTCGCCATCGCCGTCTTCATCGCGTTCGGCAAGGAGCGCAGTGCGCAGCACCTGCTCGCCCACGCCGCCGCCTGGGAGCCTTACCTGCGCACCGAAACCGTGGCGCGCTACATCTCGGTCGCGTTCTTTACCCTCTTCGTGCAGTCGGCGTACCCCCGCGCCGTGCCCGTGTGGTTCGTGCGCAGCGTCGTCGCGCTGATCGCGCTCGGCTGCGCCGTCGTGCTCGTCGCGCCGGCGCGCATTCACAGCCACACGCTGCCGCTGTTCCAGTGGGTCACCGCGATCGACGCGCTCGCCATCTCGGCCGGTCTGCTCGCGATCGCATGGCGGCGCCGCCACACGCCGGCGCTGCTGCTCGTTGCGATGGCGGCGATCTTCGTCGTGATGGTGTTCGACCTGCTGCAGCTCGACAACCGCTTGCGCGGCATCGTCGCGCCGTTCGGCGTGCTGGTCTTCATCGTCGGGCCCGCCGTGTTCCTGACGCGCCGCCTCGCGCAGGCGCTCAGCATCGAGGAGCTGCGCAGCGTCGAGCAGAGCGGCCGCGTCGACCAGCTGGTGCACGCGACCAAGGCCGGGATTCTCGACTGGGACGGGGTGCGCAACCACGTCGACTACTCCGAGCGCGCCCGCGAGATCCTCGGCTACGCCGGCGACGCCGCGATCGAGATGCCGAGCGACTTCTTCGCGCATGTGCATCCGGACGATCGGGCTTTTGTGCGCGACGGCTACCAACGCCAGCTGAAGGACCGCAGCCTGATCAGCGCTCGCCGCTTCCACGACGCGTCCGACTATCGGCTGCTGCACCGCGACGGCCATGCGGTATGGGTTCACGCCGAGGCCTTGTCGTTCACCGGCACCGACGGCCGCGTCCTGCGCTACGTCTGCTCATTCATCGACATCTCGCAGAGCAAGCGCCACGAGATCGAGATGTCGAACCGGATCAAGTTCATCAACGACCTTTTCGATTCGGTGCCGCTCGCGCTGGCACTGCGCGACCCCGACGGGCGCTACCTGTTCGTCAACCGCACGTGGGAGCGCACCATCGGCTTGAAGCGCGACAGCGTGATCGGCACCTCGCTGCGCGACACGAACGATCCGGCTGCCGAAGCGACACTCGCGCTCGACCGCGAGGCGCTGGCTCGCGGGCCCGATGCGCCGATCGCGCCGCGCGAGTACGACTACAACGGCCGGCGCTACATGCAGACGCGCACCGTGATGGTCGATTCCGAAGACCAGCGCATCGGCGTGCTGACCGCGAGTGTCGACATCACCGACAAGTACGCCACCGAGCAGGCGCTCGCCGTCGAGCGCGAGCGGCTGCGCTTGCTGGTGCGCTCGACGAAAGCCGGCTTCGGCGACTGGGATGCGGTGCGCGACCAGGTCACCTACACCGACCGCTTCAAGGAGATGCTGGGCTACCCGAGCGACGCCGACACGTCCGCCTGGCCGAGCATCTTCGAGATGATGCATCCCGACGATCGCAAGCGCGCCCGCGAGCAGTTCCGCGCGATGATCCGGCGCAAGAGCCAAGGCGGCGAGCAGGAGCCGGGCGAGCCGATGTCGTATCGGCTGCGCCGGCGCGACGGCCGCTACATCTGGATCCATGCCGAGGGCGTTTCGCAAGTCGACGACGACGGCCGCACGCGGCGCTTCATCACCTCGTACCTCGATGTCACGGCGTTCCGCGAGCAAGAAGAGGCGCTGAAGGAGAACGTGCGGCTGCGCGAAGAGGTCGAGCGCATCGGCCGGCACGACTTGAAGACGCCGCTCGCGAGCATCGTCGCGGTGCCGCGGCTGCTGCGCGAGAGCGGCAATCTCACGGCCGACCAGAGCGAGCTGCTGACGCTGGTCGAGCGCGCCGGCTATCGCGTGCTCAACATGGTCAACCTGTCGCTCGACCTGCTGAAGATGGAACAGGGCAGCTACCGCTTCCGGCCGCAGCCGCTGAACGTCGCGCGGCTCTTGCACAAGGTCAACGGCGACATCCGCAACCATGCGGCGAGCAAGCAGGTCGCGGTGCAGGTCTTCGTCGACGGCATGCCGGCCGCGGCCGCGCCGCCGGTATTCGCCTGGGCCGAAGAGACGCTGTGCTACTCGATCCTCGCCAACCTGCTGAAGAACGCGGTCGAGGCGGCGCCCGAAGGCAGCGCGGTGACGATTGCCGTCGAGGCGCGCGACGACGAGGTGCTGCTGCGAATCCACAACCGCGGCGCGGTGCCCGAGGCGGTGCGCAGCCGCTTCTTCGAGAAGTACGCGACCGCCGGCAAGGCGGGCGGCACCGGCTTCGGCACCTACTCGGCGCGGCTGATGGCGCGGATCCAAGAAGGCGACATCGCGATGCGCACGTCAGACGACGACGGCACGACGCTGACGCTGCGCCTGCAAGCTGCGCCCGACGACATCGACAGCGTGCGCACGATTCCCGGCTTGCTCAGCGAGCCCAGTGCCTCGCACGCCGATGCGCTGCCGCCGCTCAAGGTGCTGGTCGTCGAGGACGACGAGTACAGCCTGCTGGTGATGCGCCGCTTCCTGCCGGCGCCGCTCGAGGTCGCGACCGCCGTCAACGGCCGCGCCGCACTCGACGCGGTCGCCGCGCGCACGCCCGACGTGATCCTGATGGACCTCGAGATGCCGGTGATGAACGGCTTCGAGGCGGTGGCGCAACTGCGCGAGCGCGAGCGTGCGGCGCGCAGCCGGCCGAGCGTCGTCATCGGGCTGTCGTCGCACGACGACGACGACACACGCAGTCGCAGCCTGCGCGCCGGCTTCGACTTCTATCTGACCAAGCCGGTGACGCAGGAAGACCTGCACCGCGTGCTGCGCGGGCTGTCGGGGTCGGCCGCGATCCATGTCGCGCCCGACGACGCGGTCGATGCGCCGCCCGATGCCGACGACGTCGCCGTGCTCGACCCCGACCTGAAGGCGAGCCTGCCGGGCTTTCTGGCGTCGCGCCGCGCGGCGATCGACGAGATGCAGCTCGCGATGGCGCAAGGCAGGATCGACGAAGTGCAGCGGCTCGCGCACCGCCTGGCCGGCAGCTTCGCGCTCTACGGCTTGCGCTTCGCCGCGCGCGGTTGCCAGCAGATCGAGCGCCACGCGGCGAGCGGCGAAACGGCGCAGATCGGCGAGCATTTGTCCGCATTGCAGCGGCACTTGGCCACGGTGCGGATCCGCTTTCGCGATGGCGAGCCGTATCATCCCGCGCAGCCTCCGACCGCAGGCACGACCCAGGAGCCACCGCCATGAGCGCACGCAAAAAAGCCTTGCTGATCGACGACGATTCAGCCGTCACCGACTACCTGCAGCTCAAGCTCGGCGCGACCTTCGACGTCGTCGCGCTCAACGACTCGACCCAGGCCCTGAGCGTCGCGCGGCGCGAGCGCCCCGACGTGATCGTCTGCGACATCGACATGCCGGCGATGGACGGCGGCGACGTCTGCCGAGCCCTCGCCGACGCCGCCGAGACGCGCGACATCCCGTTCCTCTACCTCACGTCAATCGTCTCGCGCGAAGAGTCCGACGTGCTCGACGGTCAGATCGGCGGCCGCCCCGGCGTGTCCAAGCACGCCACGATCGAAGACATCGTCGCGCGCATCCAGGCGGTGATGGCGCGCTAACAAACCTCCGATCGCCGAGCGCCGCTCGATCAGCACCGAGTCGCCGAACTCGTGTGTGCGGTAGCCGTGACGATCCAGCGCCGCGCTGGCGCGCCGCAACACCGCGTCGCTCGCGAAGGCGCGCAGCAATTCGTAGTGGCTCGTCCCCGGTTCGTGGGTGCCGCTCACGATCGCGTCGACGATGCGCAGCGGCGTCCCTGCAACTATGCGTTGGTCGGCCAGGCCATCGCCGGCGCGCATTCCGCCTGAGCGCGCGGCGGCGTGCTCGAGCGCGCGCGTCACCGTGGTGCCGAGCGCGACGACACGCGAGCCCATCGCTTGCGTGCGGGCGATCGCCTGCACGGTCGCAGCGCTCAGGTGATACGGCTCGTCGAACGGCAGCCGCGCGTCGAGCGCCGCGTCGCCGGTCGATGAAATGCCCGCCGCGTGCGTGAGCGTCGCGAAGCCGATGCCACGCCGCTTCAGCGCGCCGAGCAGCGCCCAGTCGAGAACGAAGCCGGCGGACGGCGGCTCGAACGCGACCGGCAGCGCAGCGACCTGCGTCCACACGTCCCACAGCGCGAGCGGCTCGGCGAGATGGGCGTATTGGATCGGCTTGCCATGACGCGCGATGCCGGCCCAGATCGCGTCGGGCGTACCGTCGAAGCGAAGGGCCACGAGGCGTGGATGGGCTAGCGTGCGCAGAACGGTCGCGCGCAACGGCCCGAGCATGAGCGCGTCGCCTGCGCGCAAGGGCGGCGGGGCAACGCGGTCTTCGGTGCGCGTGTGGTGGTCGCCGGCGCCGAAGACGATCGCGGTGAACTCACGCACATCGTCGACCGCGAGCGATCGACGGCCGGCGAGTCGCACCTCGATCGTCGTGCGGCTCGGCCCATGCACACCGCGCAGGCTCGCCGGCAGCGTCGCCGCGTCGTTGGCGACCAGCAGGTCACCGGGTTGCAAGTGCTCGGCGAGCTGCAATCGCGGCGCATGTGCGATGCCACCGGCCGCATCGACGATCAGCAGCTTGGCGTCGCGCGGCCGCTGTGTGGGAAGCGTCGCTGCCTTCATGCATTCACCTCGGCCGCGGCGACATGCGTCGCGATCAGGTCGACGATCTCGCGTGCCGCATCGTCGGGCCGCTTCAGCGCCGCCGGATCGGCATCGGGCAGCGCCAGCGCATGCAGCGGCGTGTCCATGTCGCCGGGGTCGACGGCGATCACGCGAACGCCGTGCTCGCGCAGCTCTTCGTCCCAGATGCGCGAGAGATGCAGCAGCGCCGCCTTGCTCGCGCCGTACGCGCCCCAGCCCGCGTACGCGTTGACGGCGGCGTCGCTCGTGATGTTGACGACGAGTGCGGGCCGGCCTTCGCGCGCCGCTGCGCTGAGTGCGCCGAGCAGCGCCTTGGTCAGGCGAAACGGCCCGATCAGGTTCGTCGCCAACGCCGCTTCGAGGTCTTCGCAGTCGGTGTCGGCAAGCGGCGCGAGCGGCACCGGGCCGAGGCTCGACGCGTTGTTGACGAGCACGTCGAGCCCGCCGAGCGCGGCACTGATCTGGATCGCGAGCGCATGCGTCTCGAGCTTCCAAGACACGTCGCCCGCGATGCCGTGGCTGCCTTCGATCTGGCGCGCGACCGCGGCGACCCGCGTCGCGTCGCGGGCGACGAACGCGACTTGCGCGCCGCGCCGGCGCAAGGCCTTGACGAGCGCGAGGCCGAGGCCCGAGGTGCCGCCGGTGATGGCGACGCGCAATGTGTTCAGTGACGTGTCCATGGATCTTGCTCCGTGATGGCGATGCGCCGACGATAGGAGCGCGCGCCGCGCAAGCCCAGCGCGTTGTCCATTCCATTGGCGAAGGGTCATGCGAATGGACCGAGTGCGCGTCACAATCGCCCGCGACGATGAACGCCGAATCGAAGACCGCTTCCCATCTCGCGCGCAATCTCGTGAGCCTGCGCCACACGCGCTCGCTGACGCAGGACGGCGTCGCGAAAGCCGCCGGCGTGCCGCGCTCGACGATCGCCAACCTCGAATCGGGCGACGGTAACCCGTCGCTCGGCGTGCTGGTGAAGGTCGCCGGTGCGCTCGGTGTGCCGATCGACGAGCTGCTCGCGTCGCCGCGTGCGCTGGTGCGGCGCTGGCCGGCCGACGAGGTCGCGTCGCGCACCAAGGGCCGCGGCGTCAGCATCCGCGCGCTCGTTCCTGAGCCGGTGCCCGACGAGCTGATGGACGTGATGGACTTCGCCCCCGCCGCGGTGATGGGCGGCACG
>VBCQ01000382.1 GCA_005882155.1 Betaproteobacteria bacterium | reverse complement strand
TGCTCGAGCGCTTCGGCGTGCAGTGGCAGGCACAGGCGCCGACGCTCGCGCAGCGGCTCGGCCTGCGCGTCAGCGAGAGCGCGCTGACCGGCGTGAAGGCGAGCAACGTGTTGCGCGGCGGCGCGGCCGAGCGCGCCGGCGTCTCGACCGGCGACGAGCTGCTCGCGGTCGACGGCTGGCGGATCCGCCGCATCGACGAAGCGCAGCGCTTTCTGAAGCCCGGCACGCCGAGCACGCTGCTGGTGTCGCGCGATCAGCGGGTGCTGAGCTTGCCGCTGACGCTGCCGAAGGACGACAGCGCATTCGGCGCGGTCGCGTTGACGGCCGATGCGAAGGCCGCACGCGCCGCCACCGCGCTGCGCAAGGCATGGTTCGCGGGCTGACGCGCTGGCCGCGACGCCTGGCGGCGCTCGCGTTGCTGCTGGCGGTGATCGCGATCCACGGCTGCGTGACGAGCCGCATTGCCGAGCTGATTGCCGACTTCAGCGCCGAGGCCGCGATGCCCCCGCGCATCGAAGTGACCTATGTGCGCGAGATGGAGATGGCCGCTCCGCCGGCCGCGGCGCCGCGGCGGGTCAAGCCCGCCCAACGCGCACGGGTGCGGCCACGTGCCGGCGAGGCGACGGTGGCGGCGACCGAACCTGCCGCATCGGTGCCGGCCGATGATGGCGCGCCGCAGTCGCTACCGGCAGAGCCGACGCAAGTCAACGAGCCGGTCGTCGCCAGCGCCCCAGCCGATAGCGCGATCGCGCCCGCTGCGCCTGCCTCGGCGGCGTCAGCCCCGAGCACGTTTTCGTGGCCGGGCCCGACTCGCCTGAGCTATGTGCTCACCGGCAACTACCAAGGCGAGATTCACGGCAGCGCGCAGGTCGAGTGGATCCGCGTCGGCGAGCGCTACCAGGTTCATCTGGATGTGACGGTGGGGCTGCCGTTCGCGCCGCTGCTGTCGCGCCGCATGAGCAGCGAAGGGCAATTGACGGCCGACGGCCTCATGCCCGAGCGCTACGACGAGAACAGCAAGGTCGCGTTTCGAGAGCGGCGCCGTGCGACGCTGCGCTTCGAGCCCGACGCGATCGTCATGCCCAACGGCGAGCGCCGCGAACGCTGGCCGGGCGTGCAGGACACGGCGAGCCAGTTCGTCCAGCTGACGTATTTGTTCACGACCCGGCCCGAGCGGCTGACGCCGGGCAGCACGATCGACGTGCCGCTCGCGCTGCCGCGCAACGTGAGCCATTGGATCTACGACGTTCGCGATCTCGACACGCTGTACACGCCGTTCGGCCACGTCGAGGCGTACCCGCTGAAGCCGCGCCGCGTGGCGCGCCGCGGTGGCGACCTGAGCGTCGAGATGTGGTTTGCGCCGAGCTTGCACTACCTGCCGGTGCGCCTGCGCATCGAGCAGGACGCCGAAACCTATATCGATCTAATGATCGCCCGCAAGCCGGAACTCGCAAATTAGGCGAGGTCAGGTTCCGGGCGGCAAGAAGCGCTCGCCGAACTCATTGGCCGCGGTGTTGCCGCGGGTATTGCGCAAGATGTCCTGCGCGATCTCCAGCGAGTGGCGCAGCTCTTCCCAGTTGTGCGCCTTTTCCATCTTGATCGCGACGGCTTCGGCGACCGGGCCGACCTGCTCGGTCAGGGAGCGGATCGCCTTGCGCCGCACGTCGTCGAGCGCACGCTGGCCGGCCGCGGCGGCCTGGGCGGCGGCAGCCGCTGCCGCGGGGGTCGGCGCGGCGGCGGGCGCCGGCTTCTGCGGCGTGGTCGAGATGATCTCGACATAGCCTTCGTCGAGCAGGGACTTCAACGCGCCGTCGGCGTCGGTCATGATCAGCTTGCGCAGCTCGTCGTCGCTGCGCTTGCCGTCGACCATGATCAAGGCGGTGCGTAGGCGGGGAGCGAGACGGTGGGCCCGAGTCTCGATTTCAGCGAGACCCTTGTCGGTCTTGCGATAAACGGATGACATTGCGTTCCAGCGGGTCAGCTGTTCTCAGGTCTCAAGCTTAGCGCTTGCAACGCTCGAGCAGAGTGGGTGTCCACCCTCGCCGGGCGTCGCGGATCGTATAGTTGCCAATTAATTCACCGCAGGCAAGACCATGGCATACGAATTCATCCTGACCGATGTGCGCGGCACTGGCGAGCGCAAGACCGGCTTGATCACGCTGAATCGGCCGAAGCAAATGAATGCACTGAGCGACGGCCTGATGAACGAGCTCGGCCTCGCGCTGCAAGCCTTCGATGCGGACGACGGCATCGGCTGCATCGTCATCACCGGCAGCGACAAGGCGTTCGCGGCCGGCGCCGACATCGCGGCAATGGCCTCGTGGACCTACATGGACGTCTACAAGACCGACTACATCACGCGCAACTGGGAAACGATGCTGTCGGTTCGCAAGCCGGTGATCGGCGCCGTGGCCGGCTTTGCGCTCGGCGGCGGGTGCGAGCTCGCGATGATGTGCGACATCGTCATCGCCGCCGACACCGCGCGCTTCGGCCAGCCCGAGATCAAGCTCGGCATCGTCCCCGGCTCGGGCGGCACGCAGCGCCTGCCGCGCGCGGTCAGCAAGGCGAAGGCGATGGACATGGTGCTGACGGGTCGCATGATGGACGCGGCCGAGGCCGAGCGCGCCGGGCTGGTGTCGCGTGTCGTGCCGCCGCTCGAGCTGATCGACGTCGCGCTCAACGCAGCGCAGACGATCTGCGAATTCAGCGCTCCGAGCGTGATGCTGGCCAAGGAATGCGTGAACCGCGCCTACGAAACGCCGTTGTCCGAAGGCGTTCGCTTCGAGCGCCGCATCTTCCATTCGCTGTTCGGCACCGAGGACCAGCGCGAGGGCATGGACGCGTTCGTCAACAAGCGCAAGCCGCTGTTCAAGCATCGCTAAGCAATTCAGGAGGCTGTGATGGAATTCGACTACGTCGTCATCGGGGGTGGCTCTGCCGGCTGCGTGTTGGCGTCGCGGCTGAGCGAAGACGCTGCGGTCAGCGTCTGCCTCATCGAAGCCGGCCCCACCGACAAGAGCGTGCTGATCCACTGCCCGGCAGGCCTCGCCGTGCTGGCGAAGAACGGCGTCGCGAACTGGGCCTTCGCGACGGTGCCGCAGCCCGGCCTCAACGGCCGCCGCGGCTACCAGCCGCGCGGCAAGGTGCTCGGCGGGTCGAGCTCGGTCAACG
>VBCQ01000001.1 GCA_005882155.1 Betaproteobacteria bacterium | reverse complement strand
GCGCCAACCGAGCCGGCGACACGGCGGCCTCTGCGCTTCGACATCAGCAGCGTCGACCTCGCCGATGTCCGCGCCCGCGTGAAGGACGATGCCAACGGCGTCAACGGGGAGATCTTGCTGAAGAGCCTGCGCAGCGGGCGCTTGGCCGACAAGGTCGAGTCACCGGTCAAGCTCGTGTTGCTGGTCGACCTCAAAGCGCCGGCCGTGAAGGGCGAGCTGAGCGGCGACACGCGATTGCTGCTCGATCTCGACACGTCGTCGCTGAGCCTGCGCGATATGTCGCTCGGCTTCAAGGGTGACTTGCCCAGCGCGAGCGCGATCGACGCGGTGCTCAATGGCAGCCTCGCGTGGGACGGCGCGAAGAGCGCAATCGACGCGCAAAACCTCAACGCGCGGGTATCGGCCACGCTAGGCGGCATCAAGCTCACCGACAGCACGCTCGTGATCGACCGTTTCGCGTTCGATGCGCCGCACAAGCTGCTGAGCTTGCGCAAGCTGAAGGCGCGCGTGAATGGCTCGCAGGTCGGACACCCGCTGTCGCTCGACCTCGACTGGCCCGAGCTCACGGTGAGCGGCGACAAGCTGGCCGCGAGCGCGTTCAGCGGCGCGGTCTCGCGCGGCGGCGACATGCCGTTCGAAGCGCACTTCAAGAGCGGCGCACCGAGCGGCAACTTCGATGCGCTGCGCCTGCCCAACATCGAAGCGCAGATCACGAGCCGTGCGACGCAGCGCAAGCTCGACGGCACGCTGCACGCCGACCTCACGCTCAAGCCGGGACAGCGCGCGTTGAGCTGGGTCGTGTCGGGTCAGCTCGACACCAACACCTTCGCCACCGACGGCGCGATGACCTTGAGCGGCGGCACGCCGCACATCGCCGCGAAGGCGCGCTTCGATGCGCTGGATCTGAATCGTTTGCTGCCTCCTGCGAGTGGCGCGGCAGCCAAGCCGGCGGCGCCGGCCGCCGACACCCCTGTCGACCTCGCCGGCTTGCGCAGCGTGAACGGGCAGTTCAGCGTGCAGGCGGGCAGCTTCGCCTACCAGCAGTACCGCGTCAACGACGCGCGCTTCGCCGCGACGCTCGACGCCGGCGTGTTGCGCGTCACCGAATTGAAAGGCAAGGCCTGGGGCGGCCAAGTCGACATGAGCGCCGTCGCCGACGCGCGCGCGAGCCGCGTCACGGTCAAAGGCTCGGCGGCCGGCGTGAACGTCAACGCGCTGATCAAGGACGTGGCGGCGAAGGACTGGATCGAAGGCACCGGCCGCGTGACGCTGGACGTCGACACCGCGGGGCACAGCGTCAACGAGATGAAGTCGCATCTGAAAGGCAGCGCGTCGCTGCAGGTGCGCGACGGCGCGATCAAGGGCATCAACCTCGCGAAGGCGATGCGCGAGACGAGGGCCGCGATCTCGATGCGGCAAGACGCGGCGCAGAAAGCGAGCCAGACCGAGAAGACCGACTTCAGCGAGCTGTCGGCCACCTTCCAGATCAACGACGGCGTCGCGCGCAACAAGGACCTCGATCTGAAGAGCCCGTTCCTGCGCTTGTCCGGCGAAGGCGCGATCGACGTCGGCCGCGGCCGCCTCGACTACGTCACACGCGCGACGCTCGCGTCGACCGCCAAGGGCCAGGGCGGCGCCGAACTCGCGGCACTGAAGGGGCTGACGGTACCGGTGCGGCTCGCGGGTCCGTTCGAGTCGCTCGAATGGAAGATCGAATGGTCGGCCGTCGTCGCCGACGCGGTCGCGAGCCAGTTGAAGGACAAGCTCGGCCAGCAGCTCGGGCTGAAGCCCGCCGCCGGTGCGGCGTCGAGCGCATCGCCGCAAGATGCGTTGCGCAACAAACTGAAAGGCTTGTTCAAGTGAGCGACGTGGACGTGCGCATCGCCGCGCTGAATGTCTATCCGGTGAAGAGCTGCGGCGGTGTTGCGCTCGATGAATCGGTGCTCGTCGAGACCGGGCTCGAGTTCGACCGCGCGTGGATGGTGGTCGACCATGTGGGCCGCTTCGTCACTCAGCGCGAGCTGCCGCGGATGGCATTGATTCGGCCTCAGCTGCGCGGCAGCGACATGATCCTGCGCGCGAGCAGGATGCTCGCGCTGCATGTGGCGCTCGACGCTGTCGAGCAAGCAGCGCGCGTGACGGTGTGGGACGACGAGGTCGCGGCCTACGACATGGGCGATCTGGCGGCGCAATGGTTCAGCGACTTTCTTGAGACACGCTTGCGGCTGGTGCGCTTCGACCCCGAGCAGCAACGCTTCTCGAATCGAAAGTGGACCGGCGACATCGCGGCCGAGAACGCGTTCGCCGATGCGTTTCCGCTGCTCGTCACGTCGACTGCGGGTCTAGACGAGCTGAACCGGCGGCTTGCGTCGAACGGCGTCGACGCGGTGACGATGGCGCGCTTTCGGCCCAACCTCGTGCTCGACGGTCTCGACGCGAATGGCGAAGACCATCTCGATGAAATCGTCTTCGACACCGACGATGGAGCGGTACGGCTGAAGCTCGTCAAGCCGTGCTCGCGCTGCACGATTCCCGATGTCGACCCGCTGACCGCGGCGACGGGTCATGCGGTGGGCGACGCGCTGGCGGCGTATCGGACGGATTCGCGGTTGGAGGGGGCGGTGACGTTCGGGATGAACGCGGTGATTGTCGAGGGCGTGGAGCGAGTGTTGCGGATCGGGATGAGCGGCGGGGCGACGTATCGGTTTGATTGAGGCACCGCGCCCTCACCCTGCCCTCTCCCAGAGGGAGAGGGAGCCACACTTAGAATCCTGCCTCCCCCGAAAGCTGAAAGCCTCCCATGAGCCTCAAATGCGGCATCGTGGGCTTGCCCAATGTCGGCAAGTCCACCCTCTTCAACGCGCTGACGAAAGCCGGCATTGCCGCCGAGAACTATCCGTTCTGCACCATCGAGCCGAACGTCGGCATCGTCGAGCTGCCTGACTCGCGGCTCGATGCGCTGGCCAAGATCGTCAAGCCGGAGCGCGTCGTGCCGGCGATTGTCGAGTTCGTCGACATCGCGGGGCTGGTCGCCGGCGCGTCCAAGGGCGAGGGCCTCGGCAACCAGTTCCTCGCGCACATTCGCGAGACCGATGCGATCGTCAACGTCGTTCGCTGCTTCGACGACGAGAACGTCGTTCATGTCGCGGGCAGGGTCGATCCGATCTCCGACATCGAGGTGATCCAGACCGAGCTGTGCCTCGCTGATCTGGCCACCGTCGAGAAGAGCCTGGCGCGCTACACCAAGGTCGCCAAGGCCGGCAACGACAAGGAGGCGCAGCGCCTGGTCGACGTCCTCGTCAAGTGCCAGGCTGCGCTCGACCGGGCGTTGCCGGTGCGCAGCATCGCGTTCAGCAAGGAAGAGCTCGCGGTGCTGAAGCCGCTGTGCCTCATTACCGCCAAGCCGGCGATGTTCGTCGGCAACGTCGACGAGAACGGATTCGAGGCCAACCCCTATCTCGACAAGCTGCGCGCCTATGCCAACGCGCAGAAGTCGCCGGTGGTCGCGATCTGCGCGAAGACGGAGGCCGAGCTCGCCGACATGGCCGACGACGACAAGCTGATGTTCCTGCAGGAGATGGGGCAGACCGAGCCGGGGCTGAACCGCCTGATTCGCGCGGCGTTCACGTTGCTCGGACTGCAGACCTACTTCACCGCCGGCGTGAAAGAGGTGCGCGCCTGGACCATCCACGTCGGCGACACCGCGCCGCAGGCGGCCGGCGTGATCCACACCGACTTCGAGCGCGGCTTCATCCGCGCGCAAACGATCGCCTTCGACGACTTCATCACGTTCAAAGGCGAGCAGGGTGCGAAAGACGCGGGCAAGATGCGCGCCGAAGGCAAGGACTACGTCGTCAACGACGGCGACGTGATGAACTTCCTGTTCAACGTTTGAGCCGCAACACTTTGCAGCACCTTTGAACGCACGCCCCGACGCACGGCAGACTTTGCAATCGCTCGCGCTGCTGCTCGCCACGGCCGCGGCGTACGGCGTGCTTGGCTGGGGCGCGCTGCAGCTCGCCATCCCGCCCGGCTATGCGTCGCCGCTGTACCCGGCCGCGGGTGTCGCGCTCGCGTGTGTGCTGGTCTACGGCTGGCCCGCCGCAGCGGGTGTCGCGCTCGGCGCGTTCTGCGTCAACGCGTGGCTGAACCCGAGCGGCACGAGCTTGGCACTGCCGGCGTTGATCGCGATCGGCGCGATGCTGCAGGCGCTCGCCGGCGCCGCGCTGGTCAAGCGCTTCGTTCGACAGCCGCTGACCTTGTCGGAGCCGCGCGACGTCGCGATGTTCTTCGCGCTTGGCGCGTTCGCCGCGTGCCTGATCAGCGCATCGGTCGCAACGAGCGCGCTCGGCGTGACCAGCGTGGTGACGACAGCGCAGCTGCCGTTCAGCTGGCTCACGTGGTGGGTCGGCGACTCGCTCGGGACCGCGATTGCAGCGCCAATTGCGCTGACGCTGATCGGGCGCCCGCGCAGCGAGTGGCTGCCGCGCCGCTGGACTGTCGGTCTCACGCTGACGCTCGTCACCATGCTGCTCGCGGCGATGATCGTGTTCGTCGCCGGCTGGGACGAGGAGCGCACGCGCAGCCACTTCGCCACCGCGAGCGATATCGCCGGCACGCGCAGCAGCAACGCCTGGTTGTTTTCGGTCGCGGGCTTGCTGTCAGTGTCGGTGCTCGGCGCGCTGCTGCTGACGGTGACCGGCCGCACACGCCGCATCGAGGTCGCGGTGCGCGAGCGCACGGCCGCGCTCACGCAGCAGGTGCGCGAGCGCGAGCAGGCCGAAGCGGCGATGCGCGAGAGCGAGCAGCGCTTTCGCAACATCTTCAACAACGTGCCGATCGGCGTCTGCTACACCGACCTGCGCGGCAACGTGAAGCAGACCAATCCGCGCTTCTGCGAGCTGGTGGGGCACAGCGCCGAAGCGCTGCTGACGATGACGGCGACCGACTTCACGCATCCCGACGACGTGGCGCAGGACCGCGAGTTCTCGTCGCAATTGATCGCCGGCGCGTTTCCGCTTTATCGCCGCCACAAGCGCTACATCAACAAGGCCGGCCACACGGTGTGGGTGCAGTCGACCGTGTCGCTGCTGCGCGACCCGCAGGGCCGGCCGTGGCGCATCGTCGGCGCGGTCGAAGACATCACCGAGCATCTGAAGCTCGCCGAGGCCGAGCGCGCGCGCGAGGCGGCCGAGGCATCGAACCGCGCGAAGAGCGACTTCCTGTCGCGCATGAGCCATGAGCTGCGCACGCCGCTGAACGCGATGCTCGGCTTCGCGCAATTGCTCGAGCTGGACCAGCGCCATCCGCTCGCCGACCCGCAGCGGCCGTGGGTGGCACAGATCCAGCAAGCCGGCTGGCACTTGCTCGAGATGATCAACGACGTGCTCGACCTGTCGCGCATCGAGTCGGGCAACCTGCGCTTGAGCACCGAGACGCTCCAGCTCGAGAGCCTGCTCGCCGCGACGACGACGATGATCGACGGCGAGGCGCGCAAGCGCGGCATCCTGATCAGCGACGACCTCGCGCGCGACGCGCTGCTGGTGCAAGGCGACGCGACGCGCGTCAAGCAGATCCTGACGAATCTGATGAGCAACGCGGTGAAGTACAACACCGACAACGGCCGCATCCACATCGCGAGCCGCCTCGCCGACGAGAGGGTCGAGATCGCCGTCACCGACACCGGACTCGGCATGACACCGGCGCAATTGAGCGAGCTGTTCCAGCCGTTCAACCGCCTCGGCCGCGAGCGCTCTGCGCAGGAAGGCACCGGCATCGGACTCGTGATCAGCCAGCGCCTCGCCGAGCTGATGGGCGGCACCTTGCGCGCGCGCAGCGTCGCCGGCGAAGGCTCGTCGTTCATCTTGTCGTTGCCGGCCGTGATCGACCCCGACACGGTGCGATCCGACCTCGACGAGTTGACGACCGGTCGGGCCGAGTACCACCAGCGTGTCGTCCACTACGTCGAAGACAACGAGACCAACGTCGAGGTGATGCGCGGCGTGCTGGGGCAACGCCCGCAAGTGCTGATGGACGTGTCGGTGACGGGGCTCGATGGGCTGGCCGCGATCCGCGCGCGCCGGCCCGACGTGATCCTGCTCGACATGCACCTGCCCGACATCAGCGGCATGGAGTTGCTGCGCCATCTGAAGTCGGATCGCTCGACCTCGGTGATCCCGGTCGTTATCGTGTCGGCCGACGCGCTGCTGTCGCAAATCGACGAAGCGATCGAAGCCGGCGCGCATCGCTACCTGACCAAGCCGGTCAGCGTCAACGAGCTGCTCGCGGTGCTCGACGAGGTGCTCGACAAGGTCGACACGCGCTTCAGCTGAGCGTGGGTTTACCCGATTTCGGGGGCCGGTCATTTAGTTAAACATCGAAACTGTTTTGACCGACAGGAATCCGATGGTCACCGCTGCCCCGCTGCTCACACTCGACGTTCAAGGCGCCGTGGGTCACGTCCGCCTCAATCGCCCGGCCAAGCGCAACGCGCTCAACGATGCGTTGATCGCCGAGCTGCACGCCGCCTTCGTCAACCTGCCTGACGCGGTGAACGTGATCGTGCTCAGCGGCGAAGGCGAGCACTTCAGCGCAGGTCTCGATTTGTCGGAGCTCACCGAGCGCAGCGTCGCCGACGGCCTGATGCATTCGCGCGCTTGGCATGCGGCGTTCGAGCAGATCCAGTTCGGCCGCGTCCCGGTGATCGCGGTGCTGCACGGCGCCGTCATCGGCGGCGGGCTCGAGCTCGCGAGTGCGGCGCACATCCGCGTCGCCGAACGCAGCGCCTACTACGCGCTGCCCGAAGGCCAGCGCGGCCTGTTCGTCGGCGGCGGCGGCTCGGCGCGAATCCCGCGCCTGATCGGCGTCGCGCGAATGACCGACATGATGCTGACCGGTCGTGTGATCGACGCCGACGAAGGCGAGCGCATCGGCTTGTCGCAGTACGTCGTCGATGTCGGGCAAGGTCTGGCCTTTGCCATGGAGTTGGCTGCGAAGGTCGCGCTGAACGCGCCGCTGTCGAACTTCGCGGTGATGCACGCGTTGCCGCGCATCGCCGAGCAGGGCCAGGCTGCAGGCCTGCTGACCGAGTCGCTGATGGCGGCGATCGCCCAGGCCGACGATGCCGCGAAAGGCCGCATGCGCGAGTTCCTCGACGGCAAATCGGGCAAGGTCGGCAAATGACGACGGCAGTGCGCTATCGGCCGGTCTCGCTCGGCGGCTCGCTCGCCGCGAACTTCGTTGCGCACGACGATGGCAGCACCTGGGTCAGCTCGCAAGAGGCCTTGCAGCCGTATCCAGCGCGGCTGACCGACCGGCTGCTGCATTGGGCCGAGCACGCCCCCGAGCGCACGCTTGCAGCGCGACGCGTGCAAGGCGGCGACTGGCGGCGCCTCACCTACCGCGAGGCGCTGCACAACGCGCGCTGCATCGCGCAGGCGCTGATCGATTTGCGGTTGAGCGCCGAGCGGCCGGTTGCGATCCTGTCCGACAACGACCTCGAGCATTTGCAGCTCGCATTGGGCTGCATGCTCGCCGGCGTGCCGTACGCGCCGATCTCGGCGGCCTATTCCCTGCTGTCGCAGGACTACGGCAAGCTGCGCCACATCCTCGACAACCTGACGCCGGGCCTCGTGTTCGCGGCCAGCGCGTCGGCCTACGGCAAGGCGATCAATGCCACCGTCGGCGTCGACACGCCGCTCGTGCTGACGCAGGGTGAAATCGACGGCCGCGAGTCGACCTCGTTCGATCGATTGCTGGCGACGCCGCCGAGCCCGCAAGTCGATGCGGCGCATGCCGCGGTCGGTCCCGACACGATCGCCAAATTTCTCTTCACGTCGGGATCGACGAAGTCGCCGAAGGGCGTCATCAACACGCAACGCATGCTGTGCAGCAACCAGCAGATGATCCTGCAGTGCTTTCCGACGCTCGCTGAAGAGCCGCCGGTGCTGGTCGACTGGCTGCCGTGGAACCACACCTTCGGCGGCAACCACAACGTCGGCCTCACGATCTACAACGGCGGCACGCTGTACATCGACGACGGCAAGCCGACGCCGGCGCTGATTGGCGAGACGCTGCGCAATTTGCGCGAGATCGCGCCGACGGTCTACTTCAACGTGCCCAAGGGCTTCGAGGAAATCGCCAACGCGATGGAGGGCGACGCGAAGTTGCGCGACACGCTGCTGTCGCGCGTGACGATGTTTTTCTTCGCCGGCGCGGGCCTGTCGCAACCGGTGTGGGACAAGCTCGATCGCATTGCCGAAGCGACTTGCGGCGAGCGCATCCGCATGCTGACGGGGCTCGGCATGACCGAAACCGCGCCGTTCGCCATCTGCGCCAACGGGCCTGAAGTCAAGTCGGGCTACATCGGCCTGCCCGCACCCGGGATGGAGCTCAAGCTCGTGCCCTTGGGCGACAAGACCGAGCTGCGTTACCGCGGGCCGAACGTCACGCCCGGCTACTGGCGCGCGAGCGCGCTGACAGCCGAATGCTTCGACGCCGACGGCTTTTATTGCAGCGGCGATGCGGTGAGGCTGATCGATGCGAAGCGCCCGCAACTCGGCTACGCGTTCGATGGCCGCATCGCCGAAGACTTCAAGCTCGCGACCGGCACCTTCGTCTCGGTCGGCCCGCTGCGCGCGCGTGCGATCGCGGCGGGAGACCCGTGCGTGCAAGACGTCGTCGTCGCGGGATTGAACCGCAACGAGATCGGCCTCCTGATCTTTCCGCGGCTCGACAGCTGCCGCCGGCTCGCCGACCTGGCGGCGTCTGCATCGATCGCCGATGTGCTTGGCGCGTCCGCGGTGCGAGGCTTCTTCCAGACACTCGTCGATCGCCTGAGCGCGAGCGGCACCGGCAGCGCGACGCGCGTCGCGCGTGCGCTGGTGCTCGTCGACCCGCCGAGCATCGACCGCGGCGAGATCACCGACAAGGGTTCGATCAACCAGCGCGCGGTGCTGACGCATCGCGATGCGCTCGTCGAGCATCTGTACGGCGGCGGCGACGGGGTGATTCTTCCTCGCGGCACCTCACGACATCACGAGTGAGCAGCATGTCGCGAATCACCACCCACAGCGTGACCGTTCAGTTCGGCGACTGCGACCCAGCCGGCATCGTCTTCTTTCCGAATTTCTCGCGCTGGATGGACGCGGCCTCGCTGTCGTTCTTCATGCAGTGCGGCGTGCCGCCGTGGCGCGAGCTGGTGAAGACAAGAGGCATCGTCGGCACGCCGCTGCTCGAGATCAACACCAAGTTCTTCAAGCCGGTGACCTATGGCGAGACGATCCACATCACCACGCAAGTGATCGAGTGGCGTGCCAAGGTCTTCGTCCAGGTTCACCGTGTGACGCGCGGCGACGATCTGATTTGCGAAGGGCGCGAGGTCCGCGCCTTCGTCAAGCGCGACGCCGACAACCCCGACCGTCTGCGCGCGATCGCAGTGCCCGAAGATATCCGCGCACTGTGCTCATGAATGCCATCGACTGACTACAACAAGGAGACACGCCATGCCCGCGTTCCGCCCCCTGCTCGCCGCCATCGCCGCGCTGATCGCCTCGGCGGCGCAGGCCGACATCAACATCGGCATCAGCCTGCCGCTGACCGGCCCCGCGTCGGGGCTCGGCATTCCGATGAAGAACTACATCGCGCTGTGGCCGCAATCGATTGCCGGCGAGAAGCTCAACGTCATCGTGCTCGACGACGCGACCGATCCGACCAACGGCGTGAAGAACGCGAAGCGCTTCGTCAGCGAAGACAAGGTCGACATCATCATGGGATCGGCGGCGACGCCGGTCGCGATCGCAATGGCCGACGTGGCCGCCGAATCGGGCACGGTGCAGCTCGCGTTCTCGCCGGCGCAGCTGCCGGCCGGCCGGGACTACTGGACCTTCCGCCTGCCGCAGTCGAACGCGGTGATGGCGCATGCGATGGTCGAGCACATGAAGTCGCACGGCGTGAAGAGCGTCGGCTTTCTCGGCTACACCGACGCCTATGGCGAGGGCTGGTTGAAGGACTTCAGCGCCGTGGCCGACAAGGCCGGCATCAAGGTCATCGCCGCCGAGCGCTTCGCACGATCCGACACCAGCGTGACCGCCCAGGCTTTGAAGCTCGCGACGGCCAACCCCGACGCGATGCTGATCGTCGCCTCGGGCAGCGGCGCGGCGATGCCCGAGAAAGCCGTCGTCGAGCGCGGTTACAAGGGCAAGATCTACCAGACCCACGCGGCAGCGACGCGCGACCTGATGCGCATCGGCGGCAAGGATGTCGAGGGCACCTACGTCGTCTCGGGCCCTGCGGTGATCGCCGAGCAATTGCCGGACAGCCATCCGTCGAAAAAGCTCGCCATCGACTTCGTGCAGAAGTACGAGAAGGCCTACGGCGCCGGCTCGCGCAACCAGTTCGCCGGTCACGCTTACGACACCGTGATCGTGCTCGAGAAGGTGCTGCCGGTCGCGCTGAAGAAGGCCAAGCCGGGCACCAAGGAATTTCGCGCCGCGCTGCGCGACGCGATCGAGAACATGGGCCGCACCGTGTTCTCGCACGGCGTGATGAACTGGACCAAGGAAGACCACTGGGGATTCACCAACGAGACCGGCGTGATGCTGAAGGTGGTGAACGCGGATTGGAAGGTCGAGTGAGCCGGCGCCTGCGCTGACCCATGGACTTCACCATCGCCGGCATCCTGATGCTGGACGGCGTCACCAACGGCGCAATCTACGCGCTGTTGGGGCTGGCGATCGTGCTCGTCTTCGCGATCACGCGCGTCATCTTCATCCCGCAAGGCGAGTTCGTCGCCTACGGCGCGCTGACGCTCGCGATGCTGCAGATCGGCGTCGTGCCCGGCACCGTGTGGTTGCTGCTCGTGCTGGCGCTGTTGGCCGCGCTGCTCGATGCGCTGAAAGCGCTGCGGCGCCGTATCACAGCGTCGCGCGTCGGCATCGGCGCGATCAAGACGCTGGCGTGGCCCGCGCTCGTCATGCTGCTCAGCCTCTGGGCCGCACCGCGCCAACTTCCGCTGATCGCGCAGAGCCTGCTGACGCTCGCGATCGTCACGCCGCTCGGGCCCTTGGTCTACCGCCTCGCCTACGAGAAGCTCGCCGATGCGAGCGTGCTGGTGCTGTTGATCGTCTCGGTCGGCGTGCATTTCGCGCTCACCGGTCTCGGCCTCGTGTTCTTCGGCGCCGAGGGCTTTCGCAATCCGAGCTTCTGGGACGCGCGCTTCGCGGCCGGCGCGCTCAGCGTGTCGGGCCAGACGCTGATCATCTTCATCGTCTCGGTCGCGCTGATGCTCTCGCTGTTTCTGTTCTTCGAGCACACGTTGCGCGGCAAGGCGCTGCGCGCCACCGCGGTGAATCGGCTCGGCGCGCGGCTGATGGGCATCTCCACCTCGGGCGCGGGCCGGCTGAGCTTCGGCCTCGCCGCGTTCATCGGCGCGCTGTCGGGCTTGTTGATCGGGCCGACGACGACGATGTTCTACGACACCGGTTTTCTGATCGGGCTGAAAGGCTTCGTCGCCGCGATCTTCGGCGGCCTCGCGAGTTACCCGGCCGCCGCGGTCGGCGCGCTGTTCGTCGGCCTGCTCGAGAGCTTCGGCTCGTTCTGGGCCAGCGCGTTCAAGGAGGTCATCGTCTTCACGGTGATCATCCCGGTGCTGCTGTGGCGATCGTTCCAGCATGGCCAGGTAGACGAAGAGGAATGACGTGACGCGAACCCGCTTCTTGCTCGCGTTCGCAATCGTGCTCGCAGCGTTGCCGCAGCTGCCGGTCCCCGAGTTCTGGATCACGCAAGCGAACTACATCGGCCTGTATGCGCTCGTCGTCATCGGCCTGGTGCTGCTGACCGGAGTCGCCGGCCTCACCTCATTCGGCCAGGCCGCGTTCGTCGGGCTCGGCGCCTACACCGCCGCGTACCTCGCGGTGACGCACGGCGTGTCGCCATGGATCACCGTGTGGGTTGGCCTCGTGATCACCGGCGTGGCCGCGATGCTGCTCGGCTGGGTGACCTTACGGATGTCGGGTCACTACTTGCCGCTCGCGACCATCGCGTGGGGCTTGAGCCTGTACTACCTGCTCGGCAACATCGATGCGCTCGGCAAATACGACGGGCTGCTCGGCGTCCCGCCGATCCGCTTCTTCGCGATCGAGCTGAACACCGGGCGCAGCTTTTTCTATCTGCTGTGGGCGCTCGTCGTGCTCGCGTCGATTGCCGTGACGCACCTGCTCGACTCGCGCACCGGCCGCGCGCTGCGTGCGGTGCGCGGCGGCTCGACGATGGCCGAGGCGATGGGCGTCGACACCTTTCGCGTCAAGGTCACGGCCTTCGTGCTCGCGGCGTTGCTCGCGAGCGTGTCGGGCTGGCTGTTCGCGCACTTTCAGCGCACGGTGAACCCGTCGCCGTTCGGCCTCAAGATGGGCATCGAGTACCTGTTCATGGCGGTGCTCGGCGGCGTCGGCCATGTGTGGGGCGCGGTCGTCGGCGCCGGCATGGTGAAGATTCTCGAAGACCAGTTGCAGGTCTGGTTGCCGCGGCTGCTCGGCGGCAGCGGCAACTACGAAATCATCGTCTTCGGCATCGTGCTGGTCGCGGTGCTGCAGTACGCGCGCGACGGGCTGTGGGCCTTCGTCGAATCTCGCTTGCCGCGGCGCGAGCGTGTCGTCGATTGGGCCGATGCGCCGGCCTTGCCCGAGCGCGAGCGGCCGCCGCATGGCGAGGTGGTGCTCGACGTGCAAGCGGTTCGCAAGCAGTTCGGCGGACTGGTCGCCGTCAACGACGTGAGCTTCCAGGTTTGCGCCGGCGAGATCCTCGGCTTGATCGGCCCGAACGGCGCGGGCAAGTCGACGACCTTCAACCTCGTCACCGGCGTCACCGCGGCAACGCGCGGCGAGGTGCGCTTTCGCGGCGAGCGCATCAGCGGCCTGCCGTCGCGCGAGATCGCGCGGCGCGGCGTGTCGCGCACCTTCCAGCACGTGAAGATGATCGCCGGCATGACGGTGCTGGAGAACGTCGCGCTCGGCGCTCATCTGCGCGGCCGGCATGGCGTCGCGGCGGCGATGCTGCAGCTCGACCGTGGCGAAGAGCGGCGCCTGTTGCGCGAGGCCGAGCGGCAGCTGCGGCGAATCGGCATGGCAGCGCACCTGCACGAGCTCGCCGGCAATTTGGCGCTCGGTTCGCAGCGTCTGATGGAGATCGCCCGCGCGCTGTGCGCCGACCCGTCGCTGCTGCTGCTCGACGAGCCGGCCGCCGGTCTGCGCCATCAGGAAAAGCGCGCGCTGGCCGATGTGCTGCGTCAATTGCGCGGCGAGGGCCTGAGCATCCTGCTGGTCGAGCACGACATGGATTTGGTGATGGGCCTGACCGACCGCGTGGTCGTGATGGAGTTCGGCACCAAGCTGATCGAAGGCACGCCCGAGCAGGTACAGGCCAGCCCCGCGGTGCGCGCGGCTTATCTGGGGACGGAGCATTGATGAGACGCCGTACCGAACGCCCCGCTGGAACCAAAGGCCCCGTTCGCACTGAGCTTGTCGAAGTGCTTGCGCAGGCACTTCGACAAGCTCAGTGCGAACGGTGTTGTGTTGGAGGCGTAGACGTATGAGCGGGCTGCTTCTTCGGGTCACCGACCTGCACGCCGGCTACGGCCGCGCCGAGGTGCTGCACGGATTGAATCTGCAGGCCGCAGCTGGAAGCGTCGTCACCGTCATCGGGCCGAATGGCGCCGGCAAGTCGACGCTGCTCAATGCGCTGATGGGCGTGCTGCCGGCGCGCGGCACGATCGTTTACGACGGTCACGCGATCGCGCAGCAATCGCTCGAAGAGCGCGTGCTGCGCGGCATCGCGCTGGTGCCCGAGACGCGGGCGCTGTTTGGCAGCATGGCGGTGCAGGACAACCTGCTGCTCGGCGCCTATCGTCGCGTGCACCTCGGCGAGCGCGACAGTGCCGAGTCGCTGGACCGTGTCTACACGCTGTTCCCGCGGCTGAAGGAGCGCCGCGCGCAGCTCGCGGGCACGCTGTCGGGCGGCGAGCGGCAGATGCTCGCGGTCGCCCGCGCGCTGATGGGCAAGCCATCGCTGCTGATGCTCGACGAGCCGAGCCTCGGCTTGGCACCGCTGGTCGTGCGCGACATCTTCAACACGATCGACGGCTTGCGCAGCACCGGCGTCACGATCGTGCTGGTCGAGCAAAACGCGCGCGCCGCGCTGGCCGTGGCCGACTACGGCTACGTTCTCGAGATGGGCCAGATCGCGCTCGAAGGCGCAGCGGCCGACCTGGCGAAGGACCCGCGCGTCATCGACACCTACCTCGGCGCGGCGCGCGCGAAGGCGGCGCCGTGAGCCATGCCCGCAACGGCCTCGACGAATCGCGCTTAACGCATCTGGTCGGCTACGCCGCGAGCCGCGCGTCGATCGAGCTGAAGAAGACCTTTCAGAAGCACCTCGGCCCGCTGGACCTGAAGGCGGTCGAGTTCTCGATCCTCGTGCTGGTCGCGTCGAATGAGCGCGTCAACCAGCGCCAGCTGTGCGAGGCGCTCGACGTATCGGCACCTAACATGGCAATCACGCTGGACCGGATGGTCGAGCGCGGCTGGGTAGCACGCGTTCGCAGCACCGAGGACCGACGGGCGCAGCTGATCCACCTCACCGCCCTCGGCCAGAAGCTGGTACGCCGCGCCGAGAAGATCGCGGCGGGGATGGAGCGCGAGGCGATCGGCGTGCTGTCGGCGACCGAGCAACTGCTGCTGATCGAGTTGTTGCTGAAGGTGGCGCGCGGCAAGACGGCGCGGCACCGCTAACACGGTCTAGCCGCCGAACTCGTCGAGACCCTTCAGTGCCCACTCGTTACCGGCCTCGGCTCGCAGGCTGTGCACGAGCTGGTCCACCACGGCGCGCGGCACACAGGCGTCGAAGCGTTGATGAAGCGTCTTGTCGGCCAGCACCATCCCGCTACGTTCGTCGCGCGGCGCATCCGCATCGAGCTCTTCGTACCGGGTGGCGAACCAGCGCCACATCGCGGTCTTCTGCTCTACGGCTGAGGCGCTGCGCAGCCAGTCGGGGTTCGGTTCGAAGCGCGGGGCATTCACGTCCCCGGCTTCGGGCGGAAGGGTCAGCAGCTTGCCGTCGGCAAGCCGGTCGGTGGCGATCATGGCGGGACTCCTGGTGTTGTGCCAAGTGCAGCAAGCGGCGGGCCCGTAGTCGATCGGATCTTGTCGCCAGCGATAGCGTCCACTCACTGTGCTGCACGCGCCGCTGCTCGACTTCCACGATCCGCCAGCCGATCAGCACTCAAGCCAGGCGAGTGCTAATATTCGCGGAACGAAAGGAC
>VBCQ01000083.1 GCA_005882155.1 Betaproteobacteria bacterium | reverse complement strand
ACGTCGGCCCGCGCCTTGCATCCATCGCTTTGTAGTCGCAACGCAGGGCCGTCTTATTCACGGATAGGTTCTTACGTAGTTCCCGCCATACCGCCTCATCGCGTGCTGTCGACAATGAGAGTCCTCGTCGAAAGGGACTCGCGATGAAACGCCTGCTATTGGCCACCCTGCTCGCCCTGGTCGCGCCGGCGGCGCTGGCCGATTACCCTGACCGTCCGGTCACCATCGTCGTGCCGTTCGCGGCCGGCGGCCCGACCGACAAAGTGGCACGCGACCTCGCGGAAGCGCTGCGCAAGCCGCTCGGCAACGCGACGATCATCATCGAGAACGTGGGGGGCGCGGGCGGCACGCTCGGCGCAACGCGCGTGGCGCGCGCGACCAACGACGGCTACACGCTGCTGCTGGCTCACATCGGAATTTCGACTGCGCCGGCGCTGTATCGCAACATGCAATACAAGGTGCTCGACGACTTCGAGTTCCTCGGCATGATCAACGAGGTGCCGATGACGCTGATCGGCAGGCCTTCGCTGCCGGCGAACAACTACGCTGAACTCGTCAAATGGCTCGAGGCCAACAAGGGCAAGATCAACCTCGCCAACGCCGGCCTCGGCTCAGCCTCGCATCTGTGCGGGCTGCTGTTCCAGAGCAGCGTGAAGATCGACATGCAGACCGTGCCGTACAAGGGCACCGGCCCGGCGATGACCGACTTGCTCGGCGGCCAGGTCGACCTGATGTGCGACCAGACGACAAACACCACGACGCAGATCGAAGCCGGCAAGGTCAAGGCCTATGCGGTCACCAGCAGCAAGCGCCTAAGCACACCGGCGCTGGCCAAGCTGCCGACCCTCGACGAATCGGGATTGAAGGGTTTCAACGTGACGATTTGGCAAGGCCTGTACGCACCGAAGGGCACGCCGAAGCCGATCACCGAAAAGATCAACGCGGCCGTGCGAGCCGCGCTGAAGGACCCCGACTTCGTCAAGCGCGAGGAAGCGCTCGGTGCAGTGATCGTCAATGACGCGCGACTCAACCCGGCCGAGCACAAGCGCTTCGTCGAAGCCGAGATCGCGAAATGGGGGCCGGTGATCAAGGCGGCAGGGCAGTACGCCGACTGATCAGACCCGAATCGGGATCGTCACCGGTCCGTCGTTGACGAGGTGCACCTGCATGTCGGCGCCGAACTCGCCGCATGCGACGTCGGCGTGCAAGCTTCGCGCGGTGCTGAGGACGCGCTCGTAGAGTCGCTCTCCGAGCTCGGGCGCGGCGGCGTTCGTGAAGCTCGGCCGATTGCCGCCCGACGTGTCGGCGGCGAGCGTGAACTGGCTGACGATCAGCATTCCGCCTTGCACATCGACGACGCTGCGGTTCATCTTGCCGGCGTCGTCCGAGAACACGCGCAGCTTCAGCAGCTTCGCGACCAGCTTATCGGCCGTCGCATCGGTATCGGCCGGCTCGGCGCAGACGAAGACGAGCAGACCCTGGCCGATCGCGCCGACGACCGCGCCGCCGATGTCCACATGCGCTTGTGCAACGCGTTGAACCAGCGCGATCACAGCTGCGGGTCCACGGGGTCGTTGAAGTGCGCCTCGACGTCGCTCGGCAGCAGCTGGATCGATGCGCGCAAGCCGGGCACCTCGCTCATCAAGGCCTGTTCGACGTCGGAGCGCAAAGCCGCCGCGCGCCCCAGCGTCCAGCTCGCCGGCATGTGCATGTGCAAGTCGAGAAAGCGGCGTTGCCCGGCACGGCGCGTCACCACATGGTCGAAGCGGATCGCAGGGTGGGCGAATTGCGCCAGCGTGCGATCGATCTGCGAGCGCACGTCGGGCTCGACCGCGGTGTCCATCAGCCCCTCGACCGAGCGCCACGCGAGGCGCGATCCCTCGCGCAGGATGTTGAGCGCGACGCCGATCGCGAGCACCGGGTCGAGCCAGACCCAGCCGGTAAGCGTGACGAGAAAAAGTCCGACGACGACGCCGACCGAGGTCCACACGTCGGTGATCAGATGCCGCGCATCGGCCTCGAGCGCGATCGAATGGCGCTGGCGCGAGACGATCAGCATGCGCCAGGCGAGCACGCCGTTGAGCGCCGAGCTGACCACCGCCAGCGCGATACCCCAGCCGAGCGCCTGCAGCGGCTGCGGCTCGACGAAGCGATGGATCGCGGCCCAGATGATGCCGACCGCCGCGCCGGCGATCAGCAAGCCTTCGAAACCGCTGGAGAAATACTCGGCCTTGGTGTGCCCGAACGGATGGTCGTCGTCGGCCGGCCGCTGCGCGATCGTCACCATCGCGATCGCGAACAAAGCCGACGCGAGGTTGACGAACGACTCCATCGCGTCGGACAGCAGGCCAACCGAGTCGGTGACCCACCAGGCGAGCGTCTTCAACACGATGGTGACGACTGCCACCACCACCGACAGCTTGAGCAGCGTCTTGACCTGCATCAGCGCAAAGTGACGCGGGCGAACTTGCGCTTGCCAACTTGCACGACGTAGATACCGGCAGCGAGCCTCAGGCCGCGGTCGCTGACCACCGCACCATCGACGCGAACGCCGCGTCCATCGACGAGGCGCAGCGCTTCGCTGGTCGACGGCGCCAGGTTCGCTTGCTTCAGCAAGGCGCCGATCGCCAGCGGCGCGCCGCTCAGCGCGACCTCGTCGATCTCGTCGGGCACGCCGCCCTTCGCGCGGTTGTCGAAGTCCTGCTCCGCCGCATCGGCTGCCGCAGCGCTGTGAAAGCGCGTCGTGATTTCCTTGGCGAGCAGCACCTTGACTTCCTTCGGATTGCGCCCGTCCTGCACTTCGAGCTGCAGCGCCGCAATCTCGGCGTCGCCGCGGCGGCTGAGCAGCGTGAAGTAGCGCCACATCAGCGTGTCGCTGATCGACAGCAGCTTGGCGAACATGTCGTTGGCCGGCTCGGTGATGCCGATGTAGTTGCCCTTGCTCTTCGACATCTTCTCGACGCCGTCAAGCCCCTCGAGCAGCGGCATCGTCAAGATGCACTGCGGCTCCTGGCCGTATTCGCTTTGCAGTGCGCGGCCCACCAGCAGGTTGAACTTCTGGTCGGTGCCGCCGAGCTCGAGGTCGCTCTTCAGCGCGACCGAGTCATAGCCCTGCATCAGCGGGTAGAGGAACTCGTGAACCGAAATCGGCGTGCCGGCCTTGAAGCGCTCGCTGAAGTCGTTGCGCTCCATCATCCGCGCCACCGTGTACTTTGCTGCGAGCTCGATCATGCCGCGCGCGCCGAGCGGGTCGCTCCACTCGGAGTTGTAGCGAATCTTCGTCTTGTCCGGATCGAGCACCAGGCTCGCCTGCGCATAGTAGGTCTTGGCGTTGGCCGCGATCTGCTCGCGGGTCAGCGGTGGGCGGGTGGCGTTGCGCCCCGACGGGTCACCGATCATCGACGTGAAGTCACCGATCAGAAACGTCACCTCATGACCCAGGTCCTGCAGCTCGCGCATCTTGTTCAGCACGACCGTGTGGCCGATGTGGATGTCGGGCGCCGTGGGGTCGAGGCCGAGCTTGATTCGCAGTGGCACGCCTGTTGCATCGGAGCGAGCCAGCTTGGCCAGCCAGTCAGCTTCGGGTAACAGCTCGTCACAGTGCCGCTTCGAGATCGCCATGGCCTCGAGGACGCGATCGGTGACGGGGTAAGCAGGAGCGTGATCGGCGGGCTGGGTCATGGGAACGGCGGGCGGTGCGGCCAAGGGCCAGGATTGCGGGATTCACGGATGGGACCCGCAGCGAGGGCCGGTATACTGCGCGGCGGCTGGCGCCGGGCGTTGGGGGCCCGGCTGAGCACGATCCCGATGGGGACTTGAAGCGTTGCGGATTCTAGTGGACGCCTCGGGTCGTGAATAACAACCAGAGCATGTGCCGAGCGGCGCAGGCTCGCCAAACGAGCGACGACGCTCCATCAGAAATTGAGTTCGTTGAATCTTCTTGAACGCGCTTGGGCCCACGCCGCGCAGCGCACCGGACAGTTCGTCACCCGCCACCCGCGCAGCTTGATGTCGGTCGTGGTGATGGGCTTGGCCGGCTTTGGCGCGACAGCGTTCGGCATCGCTCCGATGGCGCCCGATGCGGCTGACTTGCCACGGCGCATCGTGACGGAAAGCGTCACGCCGAGCGACGTTCAGACACAACTCGACGCATTGGCGCAGCACGAGCTCGAGCTGTACCGCAGCGACCTGACTCGCAGCAGCGACACCGCCGACAGCTTGCTGCGCCGGCTCAATGTCGACGATCCGAACGCAGCCGTTTTCATTCGCAGCGACGCGGTCGCGCACAAGCTCCTCGCCGGCCGCGCCGGCAAGATGGTGCAAGTGCGCGTCGATGCGTCGGGCGAGCTCGAAGAGCTGGTCGCGCGATCGGCCGCCGAGAACAGCGATCAGTTCGGCACCCACTTCACTCGGCTGCGCATCAGTCGTGTCGACGGCAAGCTGCGCGCCAGTGTCGAGACGGCGCCGCTCGCGGCACAAGTGCGAATGGGCAGCGGCACGATCCGCAATTCGCTGTTCGCCGCCACCGACGAAGCCCGAATCCCGGACCCGGTCGCGAGCCAGATGGCCGACATTTTCGGCACCGACATCGATTTCCATCGCGAGCTGCGCCGCGGTGACCGCTTCACCGTCATCTACGAAGCGCTGACCGCCGACGGCGAGCCGATCACCTGGAATCAATCGTCCGGCCGCGTGCTGGCCGCCGAGTTCGTCAACAACGGCAAGACCTATTCGGCCGTTTGGTTCAAGGACGCAAGTGCCGACAGCAAGGGCGGCTACTTCGACATCAACGGCGAGAGCAAGCGCCGTGCGTTCCTCGCCAGTCCGATGGAGTTTTCGCGCGTGACCTCGGGATTCGCGATGCGCTTTCATCCGATCCTGCAGACCTGGAAGCAGCACAACGGCGTCGACTACGGGGCCCCGATGGGCACCGCAGTGCGCAGTGTCGGCGACGGCGTCGTCGACTTCGCCGGCTGGCAGAACGGCTATGGCAATGTGGTCCAGATCAAGCACAGCAACGAGCGCTCGACCGTCTATGCGCACTTGAGCCGCATCGACGTGCGCAAGGGCCAGCGCGTCGAGCAAGGCGCGCGCGTCGGCGCGGTCGGCATGACCGGTTGGGCGACGGGCCCGCACTTGCACTTCGAAGTCAAGCTGCGTGGACAGCAGCAGAACCCGCTCACGATCGCGAAGTCATCCGAAGCGATCCAGCTCGCCCCGACCGCAAAGGCGCAGTTCGCGCAGCTGGCACTTGGCGTGCGCGCGCAGCTCGAAGCGGCCGAGACGGTGTCGCGCAGCAGCGCGTATTCCGAATGACCGAGGTCCGCGCTCGTTGACCCGAGGCCCGCGACGCGGGCCTTTCTCATTCGTCGCTTCATCGGCGGGCACAATCGGCGCATGCCGAATTTCTATCTGGGTCTGATGTCCGGCACCTCGCTCGACGGGGTCGATGGCGTGCTCGTCGACTTCGCGCCCGGCGAATCGCTGCCGCTTCAGGTTCGCGCGCACGCCCACCGCGCCTTCGCGTCCGAGCTCGCGAGCGAGTTGCTCGCACTGAACCGCTCGGGCGCTGACGAGCTGCACCGCGCAGCGCTGGCGGGCAATGCTTTGGCGCGGGTCTGCGCGGCGGTGGTCAGCGATCTGCTGGCGCGCTGCGGCGTGGAGCGGCACGAAGTCAAGGCCATCGGCGTGCACGGGCAGACCGTGCGCCATCGCCCGCGCGAATTCGACGCCACCGGCTACACGCTGCAGCTGAACAGCCCCGCGTTGCTGGCCGAGCTTGCGGAGATCGACGTCATAGCCGACTTCCGCTCACGCGACGTTGCAGCCGGCGGCCAGGGTGCCCCGCTGGTGCCGGCGTTTCATCGCGCCGTATTCGGCCGCGCCGGCGAAACCGTTGCCGTGCTGAACATCGGCGGCATCAGCAATCTGAGTGCGCTTCGCGCCGACGGCAACACGATCGGGTTCGACTGCGGACCCGGTAACGCGCTGATGGACCTGTGGTGCCAACGGCATCGCGGCGAGGCCTTTGACCGCGATGGCGGATGGGCGGCCAGCGGCAAGATTCTTCCAGATCTTCTGAGCCGCATGCAGGCCGAGCACTATTTCGAGCAGCGCCCGCCGAAGAGCACCGGACGAGACCTGTTCAATGCCGAATGGCTGGACCTTCTGCTGGCGGGAACGTCGGCGCAGCCGCAGGACGTTCAAGCCACCTTGGCCGAACTCACCGCTTGGGCTTCTGCCGAAGCGGTGCAGCACTACGCCGCCGATGCACGCCACTTGCTGATTTGTGGCGGCGGGGCGCTGAACCTGCACTTGATGAGCCGCGTCGCGGCTCGGGTCGCGACGAAGGCGGTGCAACGCACCGACGACTGGGGACTCCCGGCAACGCAGGTCGAAGCGGCTGCGTTCGCCTGGCTCGCCAAGGCGTTCATCGAGCGGCAGCCGGGGAACATCGCGTCGGTGACCGGCGCCGCGGGTCCGCGCGTTTTGGGCGCGCTCTATCCAGCAGGGTGATCAATAAAAAGGCCGCCCGAAGGCGGCCTTTTCGAACTGGCTCTCTCTCAAGCCGTGAAGCTGGACCCGCAACCGCAGGTGCTCGTCGCGTTCGGATTCTTGATGACGAATTGCGCGCCTTGCAGGTCGTCCTTGTAGTCGATCTCGGCGCCGGCCAGATATTGCAAGCTCATCGCGTCGATCAGCAACGTGACGCCGTTCTTGCTCATCTGCGTGTCGTCTTCGTTCACGACTTCGTCGAAGGTGAAGCCGTACTGGAAGCCAGAACAACCGCCGCCCTGCACGAACACGCGCAGCTTCAGATCGGGGTTGCCTTCCTCGTCGACCAGTTCCTTGACCTTGGAAGCCGCACTGTCGGTGAAGACCAATGGCGGCGGCGGCTCGTCGTATTGCGGGCTGCTCAGGTTTTGGGCGGTGGCACTCATCGGGACTCCTTCAAGGGCGCTCAGACCCCATTATCCGTCGTTCGACGCCGCCAGCTTCAATGCGGGCTTTTCTTCCGCTTTCAGCGGGCGCAATTCACCATCTATGGTGGCGCCCTGGTGCATTTCAAGGATCTCGTAGCGCACGTCGCCCACAATGCTGGCCTTCGGTTGCAGCTCGAGCAGCTCGTCCGAGATGATGGGGCCGGTCACGCAGCCGTTGACGATCACATGCGCCGCCTTGACCTTGCCGGTGACGCGCGCCTTCTCGCTGATGACGAGAATGCTGTGGCTTTCGCCGGTCGCGACCACATCGCCCTGAACCTCTCCATCGATCCGCAAGCCCTCGGTGAACCGGAGCTCGCCCTGGATCACCGTGCCCTCGCCAATGAGGGTACGGATCGGTGGCTGCTTCTTGCTGAACATAGTTTCGACTCCAATGAGCGCCGATCGTTGCGGCCTTCAGACCTTGGCGGTCTGGGTCGCCTTGACCCCGCCGCTCGCGTCCATCACCCTGACCTGAATGTTTTTCACCACGGCCTGAACCGGATGGTCGATCATTCCTTCAACCCGCAAATACTGTTTCATTTGCAGCGGCTTCGGGCCGCCGGCGGCCGCAAGGGACCAAGGTTTTCCATCCAGCGTGCCGGAAAGCGTCACCTCGTAGTTGCCACGGAATTCGGGCAAGGTCTTGCCGGCCTGCAGCACGAGCAACTGATAGCGCACTTTCCCGGGTGCCTTGGCCTCGGCCTGCAAGCTGCGAATACTGACCCCTTGACTGGCGCCGGCCGGCAAGAGGCGTTCGAAGAATCCGAGGTCGCCCTTCAGCGCGAGGTTCTCGGTCTCGATCTGCTTCATCTGCTGGACCAAGCGGTCTTGCGCCGCCTTCTCGGTCTTGAGCAGGCTATCGGCCGTGTTGGCGATCGCCTGCATGCGCTCGCGCTCGTCTTGCAGCTGGGCCACCTCGGCGCGAAGCTTCGCGAGTTCGGCCGTCGCGTTGCGGTCCAGGCCGGCGATGTCCTTGCCGAACTCGAATGCCCACATCGCGATGGCCGCTGAAAATCCGAGCACCACTGCGATCAAGGCCCAGCGCAACGGCCAGGGCAAATGGCTGCGCACGATCATTCGCGGGGCGCTGATCGACAGCCTTCGGCGCAACAGTTTCCAACGCATCAGCGTCTCAAGAAAGATCTGTGCCTGAAACGAAAGAGGCCGCAGACAAGCGGCCTCGATTCGATGCTCAGTGAGCAGTACGCCTCAGCGCTTGCTGAACTGCTTGCGCCGGCGCGCGCCGTGCAGGCCGACCTTCTTGCGCTCGACTTCGCGCGCATCGCGCGTCACGAAGCCGGCATGGCTCAAGGCCGGCTTGAGCGCCGCGTCGTAGTCGATCAGCGCACGGGTGATGCCGTGGCGTACCGCGCCGGCCTGCCCCGATTCGCCGCCGCCATGCACGTTGACCTTCACGTCGAAGGCTGCATCGTTCGCGGTGAGAACCAGCGGCTGCTTGACGACCATGATGGACGTCTGGCGGCCGAAGTACTGCTCGACAGGCTTGCCGTTCACGAGAATCTGTCCCGTGCCCTTTTTCATGAACACGCGAGCCACCGAAGACTTGCGGCGGCCGGTTCCATAGTTCCAATTTCCGATCATCGCCTTGGTCCTTAAATCTCGAGCACTTTGGGCTGCTGGGCGGTGTGCGGATGCGTGGCACCGGCGTACACCTTCAGCTTCTTGACCATCGCGTAGCCGAGCGGGCCCTTGGGCAACATGCCTTTGACGGCCTTCTCGAGCGCGCGGCCCGGGAACTTGGCTTGCATGTCCTTGAACTTGGTGCCGTAGATGCCGCCCGGGAAACCGGTGTGGCGGTAGTACACCTTGTCGTTGGCTTTGTTGCCGGTGACGCGGATCTTGTCGGCGTTGACGACGACGATGAAGTCTCCGGTGTCGACGTGAGGCGTGTAAATGGCTTTGTGCTTGCCGCGCAGGCGGAGGGCGACTTCACTGGCCACCCTACCGAGAACCTTATCGGTCGCGTCAATCACAAACCACTCATGCGTCACTTCGGCCGGTTTGGCGCTGAAGGTTTTCATGGATGACTTGAGTTGGTTGTAAGCCCCGCTGTGGCCGAACGCTGGCGTCGCGTTCAGCCGGTCCGCGGTCGGTGCCGCTTCTTTGGATGGCGGCCTCTTAGGCGGAACGCATACACGGCAACAATGCTTTCGCGAGCACCGGTGTGCGGCATTTCCCTGGGGCTGGTTGCGGGAAAGCTCGCGATTCTAGCAGACAAGCCGCGCCCCTCGGATCGATCGCGCTGGACGCGGTTTTGCGGCGTTCGAACATCTGGAGCCGCTTGCCTAATGGGATCGCATAGACTGGGGTAAACCCTAGATATGGAAGGAACTCCGTCATGGGCATGTCCGAGTCAACGAACCCGAAATCTTCGCCTGCCGATCAAGAGAAATCTCCGTCATCGCTTGGCGCCGCCATTGATCAAGCCGTCGCCCTGGTCATGCCCAGCTGGGCATGGGTGCCGATCCGCTCGCTGGCGCCTCGCCATCGCTCCCGCATCGCAGCGCACCTGACCGAGCTGGATGAGCGCGATCGCTACCTGCGCTTCGGCTACCCCGCGACCGACGCGCAAATCGCGAAGTACGTCGACACACTGGACTTCGAGCGCGACGAGGTGTTCGGCATCTTCAATCGCCGGTTGCAGCTGATCGCGATGGCCCACCTGGCCAATGCGCCGGCGCCACGGCCAGACGAGCGACCGACGATGGCGGAGTTCGGCGCATCGGTGTTGTCCCGGGCCCGCGGACGCGGCTACGGCGAGCGACTGTTCGAGCATGCTGTTTTGCATGCGAGAAATCGTGGCGTCGAGACACTGCTGATTCACGCTCTGAGCGAGAATATCGCGATGCTCAAGATCGCCCGCAAGGCAGGCGCAGTGGTTGAACGCGAAGGCTCCGAAACGGAAGCCCGGTTGAAGCTGCCGCCGGTAACGATCGCCACGCGAGTGGGGGAACTGATGGAAGAACAGGCAGCCGAAATCGACTACCAGTTCAAGGTTCAAGCCAATCGCGTCAACGAGTTTCTCGAAGCTCTAACAGAAGTAAAAACCAACATCAACGGCAAGGCACCCGTCGCGTCCGAATGACTATTTCACCCGCCTTTCATGCCGCTCGACACCCGATGTCGGGGATGCACCGCGGCTACCTTGCCCGTAACATCAGATACATTCTGAATCCGCTTGCGAACAAGAACCGGCTCGCACACATGTGCGGCCGTCAGGGACGCGCCTTTGACCATGCAAACCCTCCCGTGGATCGTCGTGCTCGCCGTGTTGGCGCTGGTGCTTCCGCTGCTTGCATACCTGGCGCTGAAACCGCGCAAGAAGCGCCCGCCGCCGCCATTGCCGACCGAATGGGCACTGACTGCGCGGCCCGTGTTCAGCACCGACGAGCGGCGCGTTTATCGATTGCTGCGCGAGGCCCTGCCGCATCACATCGTGCTGTCCAAATTGCCGCTGGTGCGCTTTTGCCAGCCGACTGATCCGAACGAAGTTCGCTACTGGTTCGATCTGCTCGGGGCGAGCCATGTCGCCTTCGCGATCTGCAGCGCCAACGATCGCGTGCTCGCTGCCATTGATCTCGATACCGATCGAGGCAGCTCGCGGCGCCTCATGCAGATCAAGCAGTCGGTGTTGGCCGCATGCCGGGTCCGCTATCTGCGATGCCCGGTCGATCATTTGCCGACCGTCGCTGAATTGCAGTTGCTGCTGCCGCAGAACGGCGCGGCACCACGCGGTCCGCAACCTGCACCGGGCCCCGCGCACATGCACAAGGCGCGCGATTCGCTGTCCGGCACGGTGGCTGCTCGGCGCGCCGAGCGCACTGCGCTGTGGCAGGACTCGACCTTCTTCCAGGACTCGTTCTTTGCGCCCGACAGCCGTCAAGACAGCACCGGCAACACCGAGTTCGGCGGTCTCACGTCGAACTCCGGCAGCGGACGCCGAAGCAGCCGCTCGAGCGATGAGCCCTCCGACGATGTCGGCGGCGTCGTCGTCGACATTCCGCTTTACGGCACCCGCACGCGCCACTAGCAGGGTCGCGCGTACGATGCTCGGATGACGCCATCCGACGACGCCCGAAAGCCTTCTCAGGACACACCGTACGCTGGCTTGACGCCGGAGCTCGTTCTGGACGCGCTCGACGGTGTCGGATTTCGTGGCGACGGCCGCTTGCTGCAACTCAACTCGTATGAGAACCGTGTGTTCCAGGTGTTCCTGGAAGACGGCTCGGTCGTCGTTGCGAAGTTCTATCGGCCGGGCCGCTGGAGCGACGCACAGATTCTCGAAGAGCACAGCTTCGCCGTCGAACTCGCATCGAGCGAGATTCCGGTGGTCGCTCCGCTTCAACTCGCGCCGACCGAAGACTCGCGACTCAAAGTCAGCGTGAACGGCGCCACGCTGGCACAGGCCGACACTTCTCCCGAGCGTTTCCGGTTTTCGGTTTCGCCGCGCCGCTCAGGTCACGGCCCCGAGCTCGACGACGATGCGACGCTCGCGCGGATGGGACGCTTCATCGGCCGCATGCATGCGGTCGGCCGCCGATCGAACTTCATGCACCGCAGAGATTTCAGCGTGCAGACGATCGGCATGGCCTCGCGCGATTGGCTCGCGGAACATCGCACGGTGCCCGACGAACTCGAATCCGCATGGCAGACCACCGTCGATGCTGCATTGGCAGCTGCCACGCGACTGTTCGACGAGTGCACCGAATTGCGACCGCTGCGCCTGCACGGCGACTGCCACCCCGGCAATGTGCTGTGGACCGACGACGGTCCGCACTTCGTCGATCTGGACGATGCCGCAACCGGCCCCGCGATGCAAGACCTGTGGATGCTCTTGTCGGGCGACCGCGCCGCGATGGCGCGACAACTCGCCGTACTGCTTTCGGGCTACGACGCCTTCGCAGAATTCAATCGCCACGAGCTGCGCCTCGTCGAAGCGCTGCGAACGCTGCGCATGATCCATCACAGCGCATGGCTCGCGCAGCGCTGGAGCGACCCCGCCTTCCCCGCCGCGTTCCCGTGGTTCGCGAGCTCGTCGTACTGGTCGCAGCAGATCAGCCAGCTGCGCGAACAGCTCGAAGCGATGGCGCAGCCGCCGCTGTCGCTGCCGTCGCGTCGCTGAGCTTCAGCTCACCAACAATGCATTAACCCGGCGCACATAAGCCGCCGGATCATCCAGCTGTCCGCCTTCGGCGAGCAAGGCCTGATCGAACAAGATGTTCGCCAGATCGTCGAAATGCGCGTTGCCGTCGAGCCGCTTGACCAAGGCATGCTCGGCATTGACTTCGAGAATCGGCTGCGCCTTCGGCGCGGCCTGGCCCGCCTGCTTCAGCAAACGCGCGAGATGGCCGCTCATGTCGCCTTCTTCGACAACGAGGCAGGCCGGCGAGTCGACAAGGCGGGTCGTGACGCGTACATCTTTCGCGCGGTCCTTCAGCGCTTCCTTCAACCGGTCGAGCACCGGCTTGAAAGCAGCAGCCGCTTCTTCGGCGTGCTTCTTTTCCGCCTCGTCTTCGAGCTTGCCGAGATCGACGGCGCCCTTGGCGACGCTTTGCAACGGCTTGCCGTCGAACTCGTAAAGGTGCGCGAGCAGCCATTCGTCGACGCGGTCGACGAGCAGCAGCACTTCGATGCCCTTCTTGCGGAAGATCTCGAGCTGCGGGCTGCTCTTGGCCGCGGCGAGCGTGTCGGCGGTGATGACGTAAATCGCCTCCTGGCCTTCCTTCATGCGGCTCACGTAGTCGGCGAACGACACGCCTTCATCGGCGTGGGTCGACGCGAATCGCAGCAGCTTGGCGAGCCGCTCCTGGTTCGCGTGGTCTTCGCCGACGCCCTCCTTCAGCACCGCGCCGAAGTCCTTCCAGAACGCCGCGTACTTCGCCTTCTCGGCCGCGTCTGCGCTGTCGGCCAACGCTTCGAGCATGCTCAGCACGCGCTTGGTCGAGCCTTCGCGAATCGCCTTCACGTCGCGGCTTTCCTGCAGCAACTCGCGCGACACGTTCAGCGGCAGATCGGCACTGTCGATCACGCCCTTGACGAAGCGCAGGTACACCGGCATCAGAGCTTCGGCGTCGTCCATGATGAAGACGCGCTTCACGTAGAGCTTCACGCCGCCGCGCTTGTCGCGGTTCCACAAATCGAACGGCGCTTTGGCCGGGATGTACAGCAGCTGCGTGTATTCGGTGCGGCCTTCGACGCGGTTGTGCGTGTAGGCGAGCGGCGGCTCGCTGTCGTAGCTCAGTTGCTTGTAGAACTCGTTGTACTGCTCGGTCGTGATCTCGCTCTTGTTGCGCGCCCACAGCGCAGCGGCCTTGTTCACCGGCGCCCATTCGTCGCGAGTAACTTGCTTCTGCGCCGTCGCGTCCCACTCTTCCTTTTGCATCAGGATCGGCAGCGAGATATGGTCGGAATACTTGCCGATGATCGACTTCAGTTTCCAGCCGCTCAGGAATTCTTCTTCGCCGTCGCGCAAATGCAGCGTGACCGACGTGCCACGCGCCGCGCGCGTGATGGGCTCGACTTCGAACTCGCCCGCGCCTTCGGAGCTCCAGCGGACCCCCTCTTCGGGCTTGGCCCCGGCACGCCGCGACTCGACGGTGATGCGGTCGGCGACGATGAAGCCGCTGTAGAAGCCGACACCGAATTGGCCGATCAGCTGCGCGTCTTTCTTCTGGTCGCCTTGCAGTGCCGCCATGAATTCGCGCGTGCCGCTCTTGGCGATGGTGCCGAGGTTGGCGACCGCCTCTTCGGAACTCAAGCCGATGCCGTTGTCGACGATCGTGACGGTCTTCGCCGCGGCGTCGAAGCTCACCCGAACATCGAGATTCGGCGCGTCTTCGTACAGCGACGCATCGTTCAGCGCCTCGAAGCGCAACTTGTCGCAAGCGTCCGACGCGTTGGAAATCATTTCGCGCAGAAAGATTTCCTTGTTCGAGTAGAGCGAATGGGTGACGAGGTGCAGGATCTGCTTGACCTCGGCCTGGAACGAAAGGGTTTGCTTGTTCATGATCGTGGGGTGGTGTTTGCGCACGCGCCGGGAGCACGCCCGGCGGGCTCACAAATAGGGACGCCAGCGCTCGATTCAAGGGCCGGCGGAGATGACGTGATGCGCCGATTATCCGGCGCGCGCAGCCCCGCTGAGGCCTGACCGCGGCAATGGCCAAGCGCCGAACTGCAACCAAGCGTCGTTAAACTGGCGCGCCCCTGTACCGAAGCCGATGACCTTGCTGACTCCCTTCCCGAACGCCGCGAGCGCTCCGCTATGGACGCTCGAAGGTCTGCGCAGCGCCGACCCGGTGCTCGGCCTGGCGCTGCTGATGCTGGTCGCGGTCGTGCTCGCCGAGGCGCTGCATCGCGGCACCCGCCTGCCGCGCGCCTGCGGCCACATGCTGGTCGGCGCGTTGGCGAGCCCGCTGGTGTTTCGTCTGCTCGATCGCAACGAGCTCAACGCCTGGAAGCCTTTGATCGACTTGGCCATTGCGGTGCTGGTGTTCGAGCTCGGAACCCGCATCCGTCCGCGCTGGCTGATCGACAACGCCTGGCTCGCGCTGACCTGCGTCTTCGAAGCCTTGTTGGCCGGACTCGCCGTGACGTTCTCCTTGATCGCTTTGGGCGCGCCGATGTTTTCCGCGGCGGTCACCGGCACCGTAGCGATGTCGACCTCGGCGGTCATCGTGATGGCGGTGCTGCACGAGAGCCGCCCGCGCGGTCAGGTCACCGAACGGCTGCTGATGATGACGGCCGTCAACAGCGTGCTCGCGATGCTCGCACTGAAGGTCTGGCATGTGGTCGCAGCGGCGCCCGGCAGCGACCCGATTGCCACGGCGACGAGCGCGATGTACCTCGTCAGCGGCTCGTTCCTGCTCGGTGCGGTCTGCGGCCTGCTGCTCGAGTTGCTGAGCCGGCGCATTCGCGGCACCAGCGCAATGCCGGTGCTGCAGATCGCGCTCGTCATCATCGCGAGCATGCTCGCGGTGCAATGGACCTTGTCGCCGCTGCTCGCTTTGCTCGTCGCCGGCATGGTCGCGCGCGCGCGCATGCGCCACGGCCTCACCGTCGAGCCGCAGCTCGGATCGGCCGGCGCAGCTTTGGGCATCGTGCTGTTCATTTGTCTCGGTGTGCTGCTCACGGTGGACCATCTGCTGTCGCTGTGGCCATGGGTCGTCGCGATCATCGTCGCGCGCATGCTCGGCAAGGCGGTGGCGGTCGCCGTTCTCGCCCGGCCGAGCGGGCTTGGTTGGCAGCAAGCGAGCGCGCTCGTGCTCGCGCTGCAGCCGATGAGCAGCCTCGCCGTGCTGCTGGCCGCCGACACCTTCGATTGGGCGTCGCAGTTCCCGACGATGGAACGCCCTGCCCTGCAAGCGCTGCTCGTCGCGACGACCTTGATGCAGCTGAGCGGCCCGCTGTGGACCACGCTGGCGCTGAAGATCGTCGCGCGCGAAAGCAACGGAGAGTGACGCGATGGCGCTGGCTGAATTCACCACCTCCGAGCCGTTGACGCTCGGCGTCGAGCTCGAGCTGCAGCTCGTCAGCACCCACGACTATGACCTCGCGCCGCAAGCCGAAGACCTGTTGCGCGTGCTGCGCAAGCACACTGGTGCGTGGGACGTGAAGCCCGAGATCACGCGCAGCATGATCGAGATCGGCACTTCGATCCAGCGCGCGCATGGCCCGCTGCTCGCCGAGCTGCACGACCTCAGAAAGCAGCTCTCCGACGGCTCGCGCAAGCTCAACATCGCGATCGGCGGCGGTGGCACGCATCCGTTCCAGCACTGGAGCGCGCAGCAGATCTACCCGACCGAGCGCTTCCACTACATCAGTGAGCTCTACGGTTACCTCGCCAAGCAGTTCACCGTGTTTGGCCAGCACGTTCACGTCGGCTGCGAGAACGGCGACACCGCACTCTGGCTGCTGCATGCGCTGTCGCGCTACGTCCCGCACTTCATCGCGCTGTCGGCCTCGTCGCCGTTCGTGCAAGGGGTGGACACCGGCTTCGACTCGGCGCGGCTGAATTCAGTGTTCGCCTTTCCGCTGTCGGGCCGCGCGCCGTTCGCGCTGACCTGGGAACACTTCGGCGTCTACTTCGACAAGATGACGCATACCGGCGTCGTCGAGTCGATGAAGGACTTCTACTGGGACATCCGCCCCAAGCCCGAGTTCGGCACGATCGAACTGCGCGTCTGCGACACGCCGCTGTCGGTCGACAAAGCGGCCGCCCTCGCCTGCTACCTGCAGTGCCTGTGCCGCCATTTGCGCGAGGAGCGGCCGTTCGAGCCGACCGAAGACGACTACCTCGTCTACACCTTCAATCGCTTCCAGGCCTGCCGCTTCGGCCTCGACGGCGAGATCGTCGACCCGAAGACCAAGCAGCGCCACAAGTTGCGCGACGACATCCTGCGCACACTCGCTCGCATCGACGAGCACGCGCTCGACCTGCAGGCGCTCGACGCGAGCAACCTGCTGCGCGACAGCCTGTTCGTCGGCAACGATGCGCTCGCGCTGCGCCAGCATCGTGCCGCGGGCCTGCCGCTGCCTGCGGTTGTCGAGTGGGCGGCGCGGCGCTGGATGGCTTAGAGCCTGGTTAAGCCATGTCTTTCGGACCGCGCCGTCTCTTCATTCACGTCGCCGCGCTCGGCCTGCTGGCCCGTGGCTTCGCCGCGTGGGCACAGTCGGCATGCACGCCGTCGCCGCAATGCCGGCGCGATTGCGGGCCGACCCACCCGGCGACCGAAGGGCCGTTCTACGTTGCGAATGCGCCCGAGCTTGTCGACATCAATCCGGCGCGCGCGCAGGGCACAACGATGCGCATCGAAGGCACCGTCTACAGTCAGGACACGGTGATGCCGATTCGCGCGGCCCGGGTCGAGATCTGGCATGCCGATGCGCTCGGCGCGTACCACCCGCAAGGCCATGGCGACATCGCCAGCTACCGGCGCAGCGAAATCAACCTTCGCGGCGTCGGCCACACCGATGCGCTCGGCCGCTTCGCGTTCGCGAGCATCGTGCCCGGGCACTACGGCGATCGGCGCCGCCACATCCACTGGAAAATTTCGGCACCCGGACATCGCACGGTCACGACTCAGTCGTACTGGCTCGACGAACGCGGCAGCGCGCGCGATCAGCAAGACGGCACCGATCGCCGCCCCGAAGCGTGCCGCTGGGTCGCGTTCAAGGAGCGCGACGGCGCAGCGGTCGGCGTTTTCGACGTGGTCCTCGAGACCCTCTCGTGATCGGCTGCAAACGAGTCGGATGAACGCCGGCAGCTACTACGAAGCGACGGCCGGCGATCGACCGCTGCGCTCGACACTCGAGGCCCACATCGATGCCGAGGTCTGCATCATCGGCGCCGGTTTCGCCGGACTCGCCACCGCGCTCGGCCTGCTCGAGCGCGGCGTGCGCGACGTGGTCGTGCTCGAGGCCGAGCAAGTCGGCTTCGGCGCGTCGGGGCGCAACGGCGGCTTCGTCTTCGGCGGCTTCAGCCTCGATTGCGCCGACCTGCTGGCGCAACTCGGACCGGTGTCGGCGAAGTCGCTGTACGGCCTCACGCGGCGCGCGGTGACGACGATCCGCGAGCGCATCCGTCGTCACGCGATCGATTGCGACGCTGTCGAAGGCGGCGCACTGTGGGTCAACTGGTTCAAGGACGAAGCCATCCTGCGCCGCCAGCAGCAGTGGATGGCGTCGCAGTTCGGCGTTGCGTGGCAGTTCGTTGGCGCCACGCAGCTGCGTGGGCTCATCAACTCGCCGCGCTACTCGGCCGCGTTGCTCGAGCCCGATGCGTTCCATTTTCATCCGCTGAAGTACGCGCTCGGCGAAGCGCGCGCCATCGAATCGTCGGGCGGCACGGTGTTCGAGCAGTCGCGCGTCACCCGCATCGAGACATCTTCGGGGGCAACGCGCGTCGTGACCGCGCACGGGTCGGTTCGCGCGCGCCACGTTGTCGTCGCCGGCGGCGGCCATCTGCATGGCCTCGTGCCGGCACTCGAGCGCGCGATGCTGCCGGTTGCGACCTACGTGATGGTGACCGAGCCGCTCGGCGATGTGCTGCGCGAGCTAATCCCCTCGCGCGCTGCAATCTACGACACCCGCTTCGCGTTCGACTACTACCGCGGGCTGCCCGACACGCGGCTGCTGTGGGGCGGCCGCATCTCGGTGCGCGACCGGCATCCAGCCGACATCGCGACGTTTCTGAAGCGCGACATGGTCAAAGTGTTCGCGCCGCTGCGCGACGCGAAAGTCGACTACGCATGGGGCGGCACGATGAGCTACGCACGCCACAAGATGCCGCAGATCGGCCGCCTGCCGAATGGCCTGTGGTACGGGCTCGGCTTCGGTGGCCACGGGGTCGCGCCGACCACCGCGGCCGGCGAGTTGCTGGCCGCTTCGATCGCGCACGGCGAGCCGCTGCCGAGCGAGTTGCAGCGCTATGGCCTGCCGCGCACGTTCCGTCCGGCAGGCCTCGCGGCGGCACAGGCGAGCTACGCATGGCTGCAGCTGAAGGACCGCTGGCGCGAGATCGCGGCGCTGTGAGCAATGCCGCGAGTCAGCGCCGGCGTCGCGCGATGACACCGACGATCGCGAGACCCGCCAACAGCAACGCGTAGGTCGACGGCTCAGGCACGGCGACCAGCACGCCGAACAGGCCATGCTCTTCGTCGTCGGGGCCGGCGCTGAAATAAATCATGCTGCTGCTGCCAGCCGATCCGTCGTTGCCCGGGGTCAGCGCCCACAGCCCGTCGATCTCCAGCGGCTGATCGTTCGCGCCTTTGATCTGGCCGAGGAACGCATGCGTCGTCGCGTTGTAGGCGTTGATGCGGCCGTCGCCGAAGTTGCCGACGAGCAAAGCGCCGGCCAAGGCGCCGAACGACGATGGCGCGATTGCCAGTCCCCATGGCGCGTTCAGTGTGCCGTTGCCTGCCACGCGCTCGAGAAAGTTGCCCTGCAGATCGAAGCGATCGACAAAGCCGAACCCGACGCCGGTGACTTCTTCGACCTTGGCGGCATCCTGCTTCGCATAGGCGACGTAAAGGCTGTCGCCGAGGCGTTGCACGTTGAACGGGGCATAGCCCGAAGGCAGAGTCGGGTCGACGAACGACCCTGCCAACGAGGGCGCCGCAGCCGAGCCCTTGAACACATCGATCGAGCCAGCATGAAAGTTGGCGCCATAGAGGTAGCTGTTGCCGGCGATCGTCGCGAAGGCCGAGCCTTTGTAGATGTTCGCGCTCGACGCGAGCGCGAGGGTTTCAGCCGCCGTCCCGAGCGAACTGCGCCAGCCCGACACCGTGCCGTCTTCGCTGACGAAAAGAAACAAATCTCCATTGAAGGCACCGCTCGCATTGCCGCTGTTGAACACCTGCCCGGTCGGGTTGCCGGCGCCGGGAATCGTGACAACGAGGCTGACCTTGGTCGTGGCCTGGGTCAGCGGGTCGACCCTGTACAAGGTCGATGTGCCGGCACCGTTGGACGACACCCAGAACGGGCTCGTCGCCCCGAATGAAACGCCCCAGGCGTTCTTCAGCCCCGGGTCGGTGATCTGCGCGGCGTTCGCCGACTGATCGTCGGTGACGAGGTTGTTCGCAGCGAAGAACTGCGCCTCGGCCGGCACGGCCAGGCAGCACAGCAGGCCGGCGATGGCACCCAGCGCGCGAACCGAGCGAATTCTTAGCATGACAGTCTCCTCGTGAAAGTCCCGAGTGGACCTCAACGAATAGAGCTGCCAAAGCGCGATGTCAAACCGCACCACCCCCTCATCTGCATGCCTTCACGGGCACGCCGAATGCTCAACGACTCACGCCGGAACGAAGCGAAGCCGCGTGATTTCCGACGGTGCGCCCATGCGTTTCGGCGGGCCCCAATAGCCGGTGCCGCGGCTCGTGTAGACCCACAGATCGTGCAGCCGGTGCAATCCCGCGGTGAACGGCTGCTGCAGCGGCACGAAGAGGTTCCAGGGCCAGAACTGGCCGCCGTGGGTGTGACCCGACAGCTGCAATTGAAAGCCTGCCTGCGCCGCGGCCGCGGCGCTGCGCGGCTGGTGCGCGAGCAGCACGCGCACCCGCGCGTCAGCCGGCGCGCCGGCAATCGCCGCTTGCGGGTCGCTGCGGTGCGAGGGGTCGAACAGATGCGCGCCGTAGTCGGCCACGCCGGCCACGACCAGTGCCGCCGCGCCGTGCTGCAGCACCACATGCTCGTTCATCAGCACATGCACGCCGAGGCGCCGCAGCTCGGTGATCCAGGCGTGCGCACCCGAGTAGTACTCATGGTTGCCGGTCACGAAGTAGGTGCCGTGGCGCGACATCAGCGCGGCGAGCGGCGCAACATGCGGTGCCAGCTCGCGAACGCTGCCGTCGACCAGATCGCCGGTGACGGCGACCATGTCGGCGTCGAGCCGGTTGACGGCTTGCACGATCGCCTCGAGGTACTCGCGCTTGATCGTCGGGCCGACATGGATGTCGCTGATTTGCACGATCGTGAAGCCATGCAGCGCGGCCGGCAACTCGCGTATCGGCACGTCGACCGACACGATGGCCGCGCGGCGCCGCGCGTTGACGAGTCCCCACAGCGTGATGACCGCAGCCGCGAGCGGCACCGCCGCACCGCTCCACACCGCGAGCGGCTCGAGCGGCACCGCGTGCGGAAACAGCGCGGCGCCTATCGCGGCGAGCAGCAAGCCAACGTCACGCAGCAACGTCAGCACCAGCAACGACGAGAACAGGCCCATGAACGTGAGTCCAACCCACGACAACGCGTCGGACCATTGGCGCGATCGCATCCGCCGCGCCCACAGCGTGAGCGG
>VBCQ01000381.1 GCA_005882155.1 Betaproteobacteria bacterium | reverse complement strand
TGAGCCCGTGGTGCGGCGCTTTCCAGTCTTGCCGATAATGCGCAGGTCATGAGCCCCGAACGGCCGACCGAAGGGGCGAATTCCCTCTCGGAGGGAGGGCGCATAGCGCCAAGGGTGCACCAATGACTGACACCGCCGCTTTCACCCCACTGTCCGCCCTGCTCGCGCGCCGCCAGCGGCGCGACGCCGACGTGAGCTTCGATGTTCCCGATGACTGGCTGCAAGGCCGCACCTCGTTCGGCGGACTCGTTTCGACGTTTGCGGTGCAGGCGATGCGCGACGCCGTCGCTACCGATTGGCCCGACGGCGTCAAGCTGCGCGCGCTGCAAAGCAACTTCATTGCGCCGGTCGAGCAAGGGCTGCTGACCGTGTCGGTGCGCTTGCTTCGCGAGGGGCGCAACGTGCGCCAGGTGCAGGCCACGGTGCGTCAAGGCGACACGATGTCGGCGTTGATTGTCGGCGTGTTCGGCCTCGATCGCGAGACGACGCTGACGCCGCTGAACCCGCTGCAGCCAGCGCCGGCGCGCGCGGTCGGCGAGCTGCCGCAGCTGCCTTTCGTGCGCGGCGTGCGGCCCAACTTTCTCGTCCACTTCGACACCCGCTGGTCGGAGGGAACGCGCCCCTTCAGCGGGCACGACGGCTGGACAGCGAGCATCCATTTGCGCCTGACCGATGCCGACGCCGCGAGCCTGAGCCCCGAGCTTGCGACGGTGTTGATGGCCGACGTGTCGCCGAGCCCGGCGATCAGCCACTTCGACAAGCCGTCGCCGACGAGCTCGGTGTCGTGGTCGCTCGAGCCGCGGCCCTTGCCGCCCGGCGACACGGTCGACGGCTGGTGGCGCGCCGACAACGAGGTGATCGCTGCGAGCGGCGGCTACGTCAACCAGCGATCGAGCCTGTGGTCACCCGGTGGGTCGCTGGCTGCGCTGGCGTATCAGGTGGTGACGGTGTACGGGTGAGGCGAGCCTCGATCCCGTTCGGGCTGAGCTTGTCGAAGCCCTTCGACAAGCTCAGGGCGAACGGAGTTAGCCAAGCGACTTCGCGAGCAACTCCGCCATCAGCGCATTGACGCCGCCGTCGCACTCCACCGCGCGCTCGTTGATTCGCTTCACCAGATCCGCCGGCAGCTTGCACGCGAACGGCACCAGCCCTGCCGCAGCATCGCGCTTGCGCTGCTCGCGGCGGTCGACCAGGTCGGACGAGCCCTGAGCGAAGCGCCCCGGAACGCCGGCCGATTTCATCTGGCCACTGATCTTCAGCGCGAGGTTTTTCGCGAGATCCTGCTTCTTCATGCTCATGCGACTTCCTCAATCGATCGATCGTGCAATTGTCTCTGGTCTAATCGCCGCTTCGCATCGAAGGCCCTGCATGGCGCTCAAAGCCACGATCTACAAAGCCAGCATCCAGCTCGCCGACATGGACCGGCAGGTCTATGGCGATCACGGCATCACGCTGGCGCGCCATCCGTCGGAGACCGACGAGCGGATGATGATTCGCCTCCTCGCGTTCGCGCTCAACGTGCCGGCGAGCAACGACCATGGCGCGCTCGAGTTCGCCAAGGACTTGTGGGACACCGACGAGCCCGGCCTGTGGCAGAAAGACTTGACCGGGCAGATCGAGCACTGGATCGACGTCGGCCAGCCCGACGACAAGCGGCTGATGCGCGCCACGCCGCGTGCCGCCCACGTCAGCGTCTACAGCTTCAGCGCGAGCACCCCGATCTGGTGGAGCGGCATCGAAACCAAGATCACCCGCGCACGCAACCTGTCGGTGTGGCAGGTGCCGGCCGACCAGAGCCAGGCGCTGGCGTCGCTCGCGCAGCGCACGATGCAGCTGCAGCTCACGGTGCAGGACGGCGCGGTCTGGATCGGCAACGGCGAGCGCAGCGTCGACGTCGTGCCGCTAGCGCTCTACGGCGGGAAGGCCTGAGCCAAGCGCGGCAGGCCGATGCCGGCGGGCGCAGACGGCTCGACATGCTGCGCAAGGTTGCGCGGCTTGCGCAGCAGCACCGCATGGAACACGCTGCCTTCGCAAGGCCGGCTGCGAACGCCGACGCTGCCGCCTTGCGCTTCGACGAGGCGGCGCGTCAACGCGAGGCCGAGGCCGGTGCCCGGTTGCGCTTTGCCGTAGCCCGCATCGAGCTGGCGGAACTCGACGAACAGCCGCGACAAGTCGCCCGCGGCAATGCCGATGCCGTCGTCTTCGACCTCGATGCGAAAGCTCTCGCCGTCTTCGGGCCGCGCGCGCACCGTCACGTGGCCGCCGCGCGGCGTGAACTTGATCGCGTTCGACATGTAGTTGTAGAGCACCTGCTTCAAGCGCACCGGGTCGGCGACGACATCGCTCAGCGCGGGGTCGATCTCGCTGGCAACCGTCACGCCCTTGTCGGCGGCCGCACTGCGGGTGATCGTCGTGACCTCGTCGACCACCTCGGCCAGGTTCAACGGCTCGGGAAAGAACTCGAACTTGCCGGCCTCGACCTTCGACAAGTCGAGCAGGTCGTTGATCAATTGCAGCAGATGCCGGCCGCTGCGCGCGATGTGGCCGAGAAACTCGTGGTGCTTCGGCGAGTCGTGCGGAATCTGCTTCGTGTGCAGTAAGTCGCCGAAGCCGATGATCGCGTTCAGCGGTGTGCGCAGCTCGTGCGACATGTTGGCGAGGAACTCGCTCTTCAGCCGATTGGCCTCGTGGATCTGCCGGTTCTCGGCTTCGAGGCGAATGCCTTTGATGCGCAGCGCATCGTTACGCTCTTGCTGCGAGACGTCGTGAAACACCAGCGCCATGCCGCGCACCGCGCCGTCGGGCCCGCAAATAACCGCGCTGTTGGCTTCGATCGGCGTGTGCGTGCCATCGCGCGACACCGCCACGCTGCGCACCGCGATCTCGGCTTTGCCGTCGAGGTGGATGAGCGCTTGAACCGGGTTGCCGCGCATCTGCTCGCGCGGCTCGTGCTCGCGGCGGAACACGTCCCACAGGCTGTGGCCCCGCGCGTCGGCGAGCGGCCAGCCGGTGATCTGCTCGGCCACCGGGTTCATTCGCGTCACGCGGCCGTCGGCGTCGGTGGCGATGAAGCCGGCACCGATGCTGGCCAAGGTGATCGCGAGGCTCTCCTGGCTGTCGAGCAAACTGTCTTCGGCATGGCGACGTTGCCGCGCCTCGGCCTCGAGCGACGCGATGACCGCCTGCAGCTGGCTCACTGACGGAATCTTCAGCGCCTTCGGGATCAGCGGCCACAGCACGATCGCGGTGACGATCGAGATCGCCGCCGTCACCATCTTCACCAGCGTCTCGAGGCCGTAGTCGGGTCGCCAGATGGTCCAGATCGCGAGCACATGAGTCGTGCCGCAGGCGAAGATGAAGGCCGAGAACAGCAGCACGATCCAGTTGAAGCGCGTGTCCTGGCGCTTGCGCACCAGATGCACGAGCGCGATCGGGATCGAGTAGTAGGCCAGCGCGATGACGCCATCGGCGATCACCATGGACCACAGCAGTCCCGGGGTCCAGGTGAAGCAATAACCGTGGGGCAAATAGTTGCCGCGCGCCAGCCAAGTCGACAGTAATTCCATTTCGCGCCTCCGCTCGGGTTGCGGTGTCTGATGCACCGATGACAGAAACCCGTGGCGGCCATCATGGGTGGCGCAACGACTACGCGTCAAGAGCGAAAGCACGATCAGCCGCGATTGCCCGCCCGGCGGCGCGGGGTTTGACGACACGCTGCAACAGTCTCGCGGCGCGATGCGACAGAATGCGCAGCTTGCACCGCCGCCCTCACCATCGGGCGCGCCGGTCCACCGGTCCACAAGATCTAAGGTCATGTCACTCCTGCGCCGCTCACGCTACGCGCCGCTGATCGCGGCCCTTCTGTGCTTCGCCACCACGCTCGCCATGTCAGAACCCACGAACGCCGCCGATCCCTACCTCTGGCTTGAAGACGTGCAGGGCGAGCGCGCTCTCGCGTGGGTGCGCGAGCGCAATGCGCAATCGCAGAAGGAGCTGACCGCGCGCGCCGAATACGCGCCGACGCGCTCGCAATTGCTCGAGGTGCTGAACGCGCGGGATCGGATTCCGTACTTCGTTCGGCGCGGCGACTGGCTCTACAACTTTTGGCAGGACGAGGCGAACAAGCGCGGCCTGTGGCGGCGCACGACCTTGACCGAATACCAGAAGCCGCAGCCAGCCTGGGAGACGATGATCGACCTCGACGCGCTCGCCAAGGCCGAGGGTGAGAACTGGGTTTGGGGCGGCTCGAATTGCCTTGGCCCCGACTACCGGCATTGCCTCGTGATGCTGTCGCGCGGCGGTGCCGATGCGAAGGTCGTGCGCGAGTTCGACGCGACCAGCAAGCGCTTCGTCGGTGATGGCTTCGTGTTGCCCGAAGCGAAGACCGATGTCGAGTGGATAGACACCAACACGCTCTATGTCGCGACCGATTTCGGCCCCGGCAGCATGACCGATTCGGGCTATCCGCGCATCGTCAAGCGCTGGAAGCGCGGCACGCCGCTCGCCGACGCGCTGACGGTGTTCGAGGGCCAGAAGCAGGACGTCGCGGCCGGCGTGTCGATCGATCGCACGCCCGGCTTCGAGCGCACGCTGTTCGTCCGCTCGATGGACTTCTATCACCAGCAGACCTTCCTGCTGCAAGGCGACAAGCTCACGCTGCTCGACGTGCCGAGCGACTCGTCGCTGAGCTTCATGCGCGACACCTTGCTGCTGCACTTGCGCAGCGACCTGAAAGTCGGCGAGCAGACCTTTCTCGCCGGGTCGCTGCTGCACGCCGACGCCGCCGGTTATCTGCGCGGCGAGCGCAAGCTGCGCCCGCTGTTCACACCGACGGCGACGCGCTCGCTCGCCGGCTACACCACCACACGCGACCACGTCATCGTCAACGTGCTCGACAACGTCGCGAGCAAGCTCGAGCAATGGCTCAAGCGCGGCGGCGAGTTCAGCTTCAGCGAGATCAAGGCGCCGTTCCCCGGCACGCTCGGTGTCAGCAGCCTGCACGACGAGCTGATCAAGGATGACGCGCTCGCCAACCGCTACCTGCTGACCTACACCGATTTCTTGACGCCCGACTCGCTGTTCCTCGCCACCGCCGGCAGCGACACGCGCGAGCTGCTGAAGTCTCGCAAGCCGCTGTTCGATGCGCGCGGCATGCGCGTCGAGCAGCGCTTCGCGACCTCGAAGGACGGCACGCGCGTGCCCTACTTCGTCGTCTGGCCGCGCGGCGCGAGCGCAGACGGCAGCAACCCGACGCTGCTCTACGGCTACGGCGGCTTCGAGATCTCGCTGAACCCGTCGTACTCGGCCGGCTTCGGCCGCGCCTGGCATCAGCGCGGCGGCGTGCGCGTGGTGGCGAACATCCGCGGCGGCGGCGAGTTCGGGCCGGCCTGGCATCAGAGCGCGCTGAAGTCGAACAAGCAGCGCAGCTACGACGATTTCATCGCCGTGGCCGAAGATTTGGTCGCGCAGAAAATCACTTCGCCACGGCATCTGGGCATCATGGGCGGCAGCAACGGCGGCCTGCTGGTCGGCGCCGTGTTCACGCAGCGCCCGGACCTCTTCAACGCCGTCGTCTGCCAGGTGCCGCTGCTCGACATGCGGCGCTTCAACGTGCTGCTCGCCGGCGCGTCGTGGATGGCCGAATACGGCAACCCTGATCTGAGCGACGAATGGACATTCATCTCGAAGTACAGCCCGTACCAGAACGTCAAGCGCGACGCGAAGTATCCGAAGGTCTTGTTCACGACGTCGACGCGCGACGATCGCGTTCACCCTGCTCATGCGCGCAAGATGGTCGCGCGCATGCTCGAGCAAGGCCACCCGGTGCTGTACTACGAGAACATCGAAGGCGGCCACGGCGGCGCGGCCGACAACGAGCAGCGCGCGCACTTGCAGGCGCTCGAGTTCAGCTACTTGTGGCAGCAGCTCGGCCGCGACGCCGACTCGCACGGCGAATGAATGCTGTTCCCCAGGCTGCGCAGCGCGTTCTCGATTTCTGGTTCGGT
>VBCQ01000077.1 GCA_005882155.1 Betaproteobacteria bacterium | reverse complement strand
CATGCTTCACGAGCACGTAGTCGAGCGCCGCTTCGAAGTTGCCATCGACGCTGTCGGCAATCGAGCGCAGCACGCCGCGATAGTGGCGCGCCTGCCTGCGCGGTGCATGGTCGGCGGCGGTGGGGGCGGCGGGATGTGGGAGCATGCGCGGCATTTCACTGCCGCTGCGCGCATTGCGATGCGAGGTGAAGCAGGAGCTTTCCGGTCCATCTTGTTCCCTCTCCCTCTGGGAGAGGGAGAAATTCAATGCTTGAACAAATCGAGAATGCTCCTGCGCTCGCTCTCCGTCGGCCCATTCGCCGCCGGCGTCTCCGGGACGATCTTGCTGACCCCGCTCGCCTGCGTGTACTCCTCGTAGAACCACTCGCCATTGACGCTGACCACACCTTCGGGCGCCACCGGCTCGTCGACCGGAACTCCCTTCAAAGCCTGCGTCATGAAGTCGAGCCAGATCGGCAGCGACACGGCCCCGCCGCTCTCGCGATCGCCGAGCGAGCGCGGCTGGTCGTAGCCGATCCAGACGACCGCCACGAGGTTGCGCTGGAAGCCGGCGAACCAGGCATCGGTCGCATCGTTGGTCGTGCCGGTCTTGCCGTAGATGTCGCTGCGCTTCAACACGCCCTGCGCGCGCCCTGCCGTGCCGCCCGGCGCGGTGACCGACTGCAGCAGGCTCGTCATCATGAAGCTGTTGCGCGGCTGGACCGCGCGCAGCGTCTCGTCGAGCAGCGGCGGCGTGACTTCGTTCAACACGCGGCCCTTCGAATCGGTCAGCTTGCTGATGAGGGTCGGGTTCAATCGATAGCCGCCGTTGGCGAGGACCGAGTACGCCGAGGCCATCTGCAGCGGCGTGACCGAGCCGGCGCCGAGTGCCATCGTCAAATAGGCCGGATGCTTCTCGGCGTCGAAGCCGAAACGCGTCAGCCACTCCTGCGCGTACGGCACGCCGACCGCCTGCAGCACGCGGATCGTCACCATGTTCTTCGACTTCGCCAGCGCCGTGCGCAACGGCATCGGCCCCTCGTACTGGCCGTCGGAATTCTTCGGCTCCCAGGCGGGGCCACCGTTGCCGGCCTCGAACACCAGCGGCGCATCGTTGACGACCGTCGCCGGCGTGAAGCCCTTTTCGAGCGCGGCCGAATAGATGAACGGCTTGATGCTCGACCCCGGCTGGCGCCAAGCCTGCGTCACATGGTTGAACTGGTTCTTCGAATGATCGAAGCCGCCGACCATCGCGCGCACCGCACCGGTCCGCGGGTCCATCGCGACGAAGGCGCCCTCGACCTCGGGCAGCTGCGTCACCGCCCAATCGCCCTTCTCGCTTTGTGCCAAGCGAATCACCGCGCCGCGGCGGATCCGCGTCGCCGCGCTCGCGCGCGGCGCGAGGCTCGACGTCACCGAGCGAAGACCGTCGCCGCTGATCGTCACGGTGTCGCCGCTTTGCAGCGCCGCGACGATTTTCCTGGGACTCGCTTCGAGCACGACCGCGGCCTTCAGCTCGTCGTTGTCCGGATGGTCGGAGAGCGCGTCGGCGATGCTGGCGTCGAGCTCGCCCGCGCCGGCCGGCAGCTCGACGTTTTCTTCAGGCCCGCGATAGGGCTGGCGCCGCTCGAACTCGATGATGCCCTTGCGCAGCGCGCGATACGCCGCCTGTTGCTCGGCGGCATTGATCGTCAGCACGACGTTCAAGCCGCGCCGGTACGCGTCGTCACCGTATTGGCTGAAGATCAACTGGCGCGCCGTCTCGGCGACGTATTCCGAATGCACGGGCACGACGGACCCGCGCCTAAAGCTCAGCACTTGCTTGCGCGCCTGCGCGTATTGAGGCTCGTCGATGAAGCCGCCCGCGCGCATTCGCGCCAGCACATGCACTTGGCGCGCCGCGGCACGCTTCGGGTTCGCGATCGGGTTGCCCGAGTTCGGCGCCTGCGGCAAGCCGGCCAGCATCGCCGCCTCGGCGACATTGAGCTCGCTCAAGGGCTTGCCGAAATACGTCTCGCTCGCCGCGGCGAAACCGTAGGCACGCTGACCGAGGTAGATCTGGTTCATGTAGAGCTCGAGGATCTGCTCCTTCGTCAGCTGGGTCTCGATCTTCAGCGCGAGCAGCGCCTCGTAGACCTTGCGAACGTAGTTCTTCTCGGTCGGCAGATAGAAGTTGCGCGCGACCTGCATCGTGATCGTCGATGCGCCCTGGCTGCGCGAGCGGCCGAGGTTGGCCAGAGCCGCGCGCAGCACGCCCTTGTAGTTGACGCCGCGGTGCTCGTAGAAGCTCGCGTTCTTCGACCGCGACCACCGCGTCTTGCATCAGCTTGGGGATCTGCGCGATCGGCGTGAAGTTGCGCCGCTCCTCGCCGTATTCGCCGAGCAGCACACCGTCGGCCGAGACGATGCGCATCGGCAGCTTGGGCCGGTAGTCGGTGAGGCTGCCGATGTCGGGCAGGCTCGGCGTCGCGACCGCGAGGCCGATGGCTGCGAGCGCAATCACCGACACCAGCGTTCCCACCACGCCGCCGAGTAGCGCCGGTGCGTGGCGCCGCGCGCGTTCGCGCCATGCGGCCGCATCGAAGCGGATCATCGCGCGGCCTGACCTCTTGGCAGGTTCGGCAGGTTCGCGCCGATCAGCGCGCCGGCGATTGATACGCCCGGCGGGTACTCAGGCACCTCGTCGCCCGGGCCGAACCAGCGCGCTTCGGCGATCTCGGTGCGGTCGACGACGATTTCGCCGCCGGCGTAGTCGGCGGTGAACGCGATCATCAGCGAATGGGGAAACGGCCACGACTGGCTGCCGAAGTACTGCAAATTCTTGATCCTGAGCCCGACCTCTTCGAACACTTCGCGATGCACGGCTTCCTCGATCGATTCGCCGGCCTCGAGGAAGCCGGCGAGCGCGGTGAAGCGCTGCGTCGGCGACGCCGTGTGCCGCGCCAGCAGAATCGCATCGCCCCTCTTGATGAGCACCATCATCGCCGGCGAAATCCGCGGATACGTCACGTGGCCGCAGGCCGGGCACTTGAAGCAGCGCTCACCCTCGACCCGAATTGTCGCTGTCGCACAGGCACCGCAGTAACGATGGGTACGCGCCCATTCGGCAATCTGCGACGCGCGCGCGGCCACCGCGAGCAGCGGCTCGTCCATCGCACCGAACAGCCGCCGCAGGTTCGTGAACGCGAAGCCTTCGTGCGCTGCCGTCTGCTTGTCGACCCACGCGGCGCAGCAGTAGTCGTCGTTCAGCAAGCCGACGGGAAAAGTTTGCTCGGGTGGAATGCCGATCGCGACGCGAACAGTCGGGTCAGGCAGCGAGAGATCGGCTTCACGCACCAGCAGCTCGCCGCCGCGAAAGATGAAACAGTGCGTGTGCGAAGTGGCTTGGTGCGCGTTCAGCGAGACGAAGCCGGACGGGGTGGTGAGCATGGGGGGATTTTGCGGCAAGGGGCGCCTACCCAACCCCAACCCGTTCGGGCTGAGCCTGTCGAAGCCCAGAACCCGATCGCCCTGAGCTTGTCGAAGGGTCGGGCTGAGCCTGTCGAAGCCCAGAACCCTCGACCAGGTGTGGGGTGGGATTCGTTGAGCGTGAGAGGTTTTCTTTGACACAGAGGACACTGAGGCACAGAGAACACGGAGAAGATGATTGAAGGTGTCGCGCGCGCAGATCGGCCTGCTGATCAATTTCAACTTCCCGCGCCTCATTGATGGGGTGAAGCGATTTCGAATCTAGCCTTGCGCACGCGTCCAAGATCCCGGTCATTTGTTTTGTCCACACCCTCTGAGGTATTGAAGGATCGGGCTGAGCTTGTATTCACGATCGTCCTGAGCTTGTCGAAGGAAGCCCTTCGACAAGCTCAGGGCGAACGGGGAGTTTTCGATCATCCTGAGCCTGTCGAAGGGCAGGCTCAGCGCGAACGGGGATGGTGATGTGCGCGGCTTCGATGCGCGAAGCGCACCCTGTCCTGAGCTTGTCGATGGACCAGCCCGAACGGAATGTCACCCAATCCCCAACCGCTCACAAACCAACCACCCCGCCGCAATATCCTGACAAGCCATCCCGATCGAATCGAATACCACCGTCGCATTCGGCGCGATCGGCGCGCTGCCGGACAACACCTCACCCAGCTCCGCGTAGATCGAAGCCCGCGACCGCAGCACATTGCCCGATTCCGTCAGCGCCCCTTCGCGCGAATCGACGATCACCACGTTCGACATCGCCTGCGCATCGACCTCGCACCCATCGCGCCCCGACCACCCGACCGTCGCGACCTTCGCGCCCGGCTTCAGCCAGCGCCCTTCGAGAACCGGCTCCGCCGACGATGTCGCGACGACGACCACATCGGCACCCCGAACCGCATCCTCGCGCGAAGCCACCGCGAGCGCGCCCACGTCTTCCGCCAGCGACTGCGCGCGCTCGGGCGTTCGATTCCAGATGCGGATCTCGTCGAAGCGGCGGATGCACGACAGCGCCGCGATGTGGCTGCGACCCTGCGTCCCGGCGCCGAGCACCGCGGCCGTGCGCAGCTCGGTGATCAGCCGCGCGTCCATCACGACGAGCGGCTCGCCGCTGTCGGGCCGAAACAGCACGATCACCGCATGGTGCGTGTGCAGAGCGCGCTCAGCGTTGCGCGGGTAGAAGGTGACGAGCTTCGCGCCCAGCGCCGCGTGCGAGGCCGCCGGCATGCTGCCGAAGAAGCCGGCGTGCGGCGGCACCTCGAGCATGCGGCGCGCCGGCTGCTCGACGCGGCCTTGCGAAAAATCGATCATCGCCCGGCGCATCGCCGGAATCAGTTCTTCCATTCGAAGCACCCGCTCGATGGCAGCCTCATCGATATAGCGCATTCAATGGCTCCAGAATAGGGTTCGGTTCAGCATAACCTGGCGAGATGATGAAACGGTTCGATGTCGTGATCGTCGGCGGCGCCGCCGTCGGCAGCGCGGCGGCTTACTTTCTCGCCGCCGAGTCGGGCTTTCGCGGCTCGGTGCTGGTGATCGAGAAGGACTTCAGCTATCAGCGCTGCGCCACCGCGCTGTCCGCCGCGTCGATCCGCCATCAATTCTCGACGCCCGAGAACATTCGCCTTTCGCAATTCGGCACTGAATTCATTCGGCGCGTCGGCGAGCATCTGTGCGTTCACGGCGAAGCGCCCGATGTCGGGTTTCACGAAGGCGGCTACTTGTTCCTCGCAAGTGCCGCGGGTCGCGACACGCTTGCAAGCAATCACCGCGTTCAGCGCGATCTCGGCGCCGATGTGGCGCTGCTCGATCCAGCCCAATTGCGCGAGCGCTTTCCGTGGCTCGCGACCGACGACCTCGCCGCCGGCTCGCTCGGCCTGTCCGGCGAAGGCTGGCTCGATGCCTATGCGTTGATGCGCGGCTTTCGGCGCAAGGCGATCGCACTGGGCGCGACCTACCGCGAAGCGGCCGTCGTCGGCGTCGAGCGCTGCGGCCATCGCATCAACGAGGTGAAGTTGCACGACGGCACGCGCGTCGCTTGCGGATCCGTGATCAACGCCGCCGGCATCGGCGCGGCCGCGCTCGCGCGGGCCGCCGGCATTGCGCTGCCGGTCGAGCCGCGCAAGCGCAGCGTGTTCCATTTCGACAGTCCTGCGTCGTTGCCCGGCTGCCCGCTCGTCATCGACCCGAGCGGCGCGTACTTTCGCCCCGAAGGCAACAGCTTCATCGGCGGCATCGCGCCGCCCGCCAGCGACGACCCGCCGTGCGACGACTTCGAGGTCCAGCACGAGTTGTTCGACGCGGTGCTGTGGCCGACGCTCGCCGCGCGCGTGCCCGGCTTCGAGGCGATGCGCCTGCGGCACGCGTGGGCCGGCCACTATGACACGAACACCCTCGACCACAACGTGATCCTCGGCCCGCATCCCGACATCGACAACCTGATGTTCGCCAACGGATTCAGCGGCCACGGCCTGCAGCACGCCGCCGGTGTCGGCCGCGCACTCGCCGAGCTGGTGATGCACGGCGGCTACCGCACGCTCGACCTGTCGCGATTCGGCTGGAATCGCGTCATTGAGAACCGGCCACTGCGCGAGATCAACGTCGTATAAATCGGGCGTGCGATGGACGATTGGCGATGAACGAATTCGCGGTGCCGCTGCAAGTGCTCGATGACGCGCTCGGATTCCCGCTGACGCCGCAATACGTGCACAAGGCCAAGCCCGACCTCGCGCTGTGCGAGCGCCTGTACTTCGCGCTGCGCGACTATCACCGGCGCAAGACGATCCAGCCCCTCGACCGCAGGTTCCATCGGCCGAACCTGAGCTTCGTCGGCGCCGGCTCGAGCGTGCTCGTCAACACCGCGTTCGACGGCTATGCGGTCAACAGCTTCATTCCGCGCAACGGCGAAACGACTCTGCCCATCGACGACATCAAGCGAGCCCTCGTCTATGCCGACGCGGTCATTGTCGAAGACCCGGTGTTTGCGTTCTGCCGCATGGTGATGTGCCACCGCTTGCAAGAGGCCAAGCCGTCATTCCGAGCTTTAACCCAGGCGCTCGAGCAGCTCGCGCAAATGCGGCCCTTGCTCGAGCACCAGCTGCTGCGCCTGACTGCATATTTCCCGGAGCCGATTCCCGAGGTCTGGCGCAACCTGCCGAGTGGCGCCGGCGGCCCGATCTCGGTGCGCGACATGCTCGCCGGCACCGACTACCAAGACCCGCGCGTGCTGGCCGTGCTCGACACCGAAGAATCGCTTGCGACCGTCGCCGGCGACGACCGGCGCGGCACGACGCTGGCGATCAGCGAATTGATGAAGAAATACGGCGATGATTTCAAGCCGCTCTATCGCCAGGCCGAGAGCGTGATCTATGCGCGGCAACATGGCGAGGCTTATGCGCCGTTCCTCGCGGGCCGTTCACAGCGCCGCACATTTGAAAGACTGATGACATTGATGCCCGAGGTCAAAGACGGGCGCCGAATCAGGCACCTCGCCCAATTGAATACCCGAGGCGTCATCGACCCGAGCAAGATCAGCTTCGACGAATTGGTCAGTGTGAGGCTGCGCGAGGAATCGTTCGCGGAATGGCGCAAAGGGCTTGACGATGCGATTCAAAGCGCGCAGCAGCGCAGCGAGGAAGACGCGCTGGATATCGATGACTTTCACGAAGAAATGGTCCAGCTGCAAAACCATTGGGACAAGACGGCGCGAAAGTACAACGACAACCAGCGCGTCGCCGCGCTGATCACCGGCGCGAAGAGCATCTCGATCGATGCCGTCGGCGGTTTCATCACCGGCGCCGTATCCGGCGGGCCGACACTCGGCGCGCTCGCGAGCCTGGTGTTCGGCCCGCTTGTCGGCATCGAACGGGAGTGGCTCCACTACCGCGCCGACAAGGCGGTGGCGGGGTTTTTCACCGCAGTGGATTCAGCGGACTCTGCGTAGTGCCCTACTTGCACAGCCCCAAAATCCGCTCCTGCTGCGTGCACGGCTTGACCGGCTTGGGCGGCTTTGCCTTGTTGGCCATGCAGCTCTTCATTTCGCGAAACATCGGCGGGTAATACGACCAGCCGCGGCTCAGCTCGGGCAGCGCGAATTCGACCTCGCGCCATTTCGGGTGGCCTTGCGTCTGCAGCTTGTCGAAATTCGCGCACAGCGAGCGCGCGAATTTGGTGAGTCGATGGACGGTCATGCCGAGGTTGTAGTCGTAGGTGACGAGATAGGCCTTCACCGCAATTCCGGCGATATCCTCGGTCAATAGATTGGGATAGCTGCTGGCTCGCACCGTCGCCGGGAAATAGGTTTTCATTGCGGCCTGGCTCGCCGGCTGATTGGGGTCGAATTTCAGCAGCTTGATCAATTGCCGCGCTTCGGGCTTCATGTCGACGAGCAGCTTGGCGGGCTGGCCGGCGACGACGACGACCACGTCAATGCTCTTGTCGCCGGTGAGCTTGACGAGTGCTTCCTCATTGGTCAGGAAACTCGCGTTGGCGTCGGCCACCGGCGCGCCGAACATCTGCCGGTACAAGGTCGTCGCCGACATCGCGGTGCCGCTGAGAAGCGGGCCGACATTGATCTTCGCGTCCTTGATCTCGTGAACGTAATTGAGATTCGAATCGGCGCGTGCAATGAAATAAATCTCTTCGTTGTACAAAGGCATGATCAGGCGCAACGGCACGATCATTTCGCGCGCTTCGGCATTGCCGCCGGCCGCCTGGTCGAGAAACGCCTGGTACACGTCGGACTGCACGAGCGCAAACTTCACGCCCGGCTCGTGGCGCAAGCGCTGCACGTTTTCGGCCGACCCGGCCGACGGCACGGCCTCGAGGTCGATACCCGCATCGGGCGCGACGAACTTCGCGAGGTCGCGTCCGATCTGGATGTAGGTGCCGCGCGCGGACGCCGTCACGATCTTGTAGGGCACCTGGGCCCATGCGGCTGTGGCCACAAGGCACAGCACGCCGGCAATTGAACGCTTCCATTGACGCATCAGAAATTGCATGGCGCTTCCTGTCATTGATTCTTGGTGGGGGTGCACAGGCCGAGTGCCGCGACCGCCGCGGTGCACGGCCCGGCAACCGGCGCGGGCTCGGAAATGGTGGAGGGTGCCGTGTCGGGTTGCACCGTCGGCAGCGCGATTTTCGGGAACGCTCGCGCGGCCGCATGCGTGGCCACACGCGGACTCGGTGGCGGACTCGGTGGCAGGCTCGGTGCCGGGCTTGGTGATGCGCTCGGTGCCGCTGTTGCGCTCGGTGCCGGCGTCGCGCTCGGTGCCGGTCCGATCGCGCCAGGCGCGTTCTCGTTGAGCTCGGCGGTGCGTGCGCTGTCGCGAGGCGCGACATCGGCGCTGCCCTCGACCTTGCTCGGTGCGACCACCGGCGCGACGACGAGCTGCGATGCGCGCTCGCGCTGATAGGCCCACGCGCCGATCAGCAACACGAGGACGAACATCGCTGCGGCAATCGCGGCCCACGGCGGGCCCGAGCTGGCGCTGCGAATCTTCTGCACGAATTCGAAGTTCTCGTCGCGCGCAGCAGCTGCAGGTTGCGGCAAGGGCTGAGGCGGCACCTGTAGGGGCTGACGCGGCACCTCGTTCTTCAACACGGGCGCGGCCGCGTGCTTGCTCACGCGCTCGGCAGAGCGCGGGCCGCGGTCCACGGTGGTGAACAGCGTCGGAATGATGCTCGGCGCGAGCGACGGCGGCGGCGCACTGGCGCGCACGGGCGGCGCGCTCGGCGCCATCGCTTCCGCGGTGACGGCCACCGGCGCCGCGACGACAGCGCCCATTTCTTCTTGCAATTCGGTGTTCGTTTCGTCGACCAGCTCGGCAGAAATCGCATCGATCTCGCGGACGCACGCCGCCATCAGCAAGCGATCGCAAAGGCGGTTGATGCGACGCGGCACGCCGTCGGTGACGCGGTGGATGCGCTCGTAGGCGTCATCGGCAAACGTCGGCGATTCGTCCCATTGAACGCGGCGCAACCGATGCTCGATATACGAGCGCGTCTCGGCGGCACTCAACAGGCCGATGTCGCAGAACAGAAAGACCGGCTGGCGCATCGTGTAGGCCGACGTGCTCTGCAAGGTCGTTCGCAACTCGGGCTGGCCGGAGAGCAGCACTTGCAACGGCGCACCGTTTCTGGATTGCAGCTTGGCCATCACCGTCAGCTCTTCGATCGCGTCGGGCAGCAGGTTCTGCGCCTCGTCGACGACGACCAGCGCTCTGCGGCCGGTCGACGTGAGGGTGGCCAAAAACGCCTGCAGGCCGGCGCGCAATTCCGCCACCGACTCGCCGACCACGGGCGCGCGAAACGCGGACAAAACCGCCGTCAACAACGAGCGTGAATCGAGCCGCGCACCGGCGAGCAAGGCCGAGACGATCGCCTCCGACTCCAGGCCTCTGAGCAGCTTGTGAACCAGCGTCGTTTTGCCGACGCCGATGTCGCCAGTCAGGACGACGAAGCTCTCGCCTTCGAGCACGGCGTAGCGAAGGTAGGCGAACGCCCGGCGGTGCCCATGGCTGTCGAAGTAGAAGTCGGGATCCGGGGTCGTCGCGAAAGGATGACCGCTGAGACCAAAATGCTGCTCGTACATCCGGAAACATCCACTTTCAAGGCGTACAACATGTGCCCGAGCCAAGCTTAAGAAGCTGCAACCGCCGTCACATCGGGTGGACTACCAATGAATCGCGACATCTCGAAAAAAAAGCGCCCGTGAACACGGGCGCCGTCATCGCATGCGGCGACTCGTCCGCGGCAGCTCACTCCTGCCGAGCGCGCGAGCGGCGGCGCGCGACAACGCCGACGACGCCGATGCCGGCGAGCATCAGCGCATAGGTCTCGGGCTCGGGAACGGCAGCGACGGCGAGGTTCGTGCTCGCCGCGAAGTCGGCGTTGCGCGCCAGCCCGGTGATGCTGGTGTCGATGGTCCACAGCGCCCAGGTGTAGTCCTGAGCCGCAAACCCGTTCGACGGCAGCAGCGACGCCGACACGGTGCCGAAGATCTCGTTGCCGATGATGTTCGGCGTGACGGCGTTGGCGCCAACCGCGCCGGTGCCGTCGGCACGCAGCTGCGCCGTCGCGTTGAACGCGATGTCGGGCAATCCGATCGCGCCGAACGGCGTGTTGGCCGTGCCGCCGCGGTTGAAGCCGAACACGTAGGTGACGTTCGGCGCGCCGGCGATCGCCCCCGACGTCTGCGCATGCAGCAAGAAGTTGCCGGCCGCAGCGTCGAAGCTCACGTCGGCCGCGACGATATCGAGCGCGGCGTTGTGCGTGCCGGTGAAGCTCGCAAGAAAGTCCCCCGTCGCATCGACGACGGCATGGGCATTGAAGGCAGCGGTCAAGGCGGCGGCCAAGGCGAGCAAGCGAAGTGACTGTTTCATGGTGCGTTCCGGTGTGGGTTTGAATGAGGCGATGGAGGAACCATCGCCGTCACTTACGGGAACGCGCGCCGCACGGACGCATCGAGGCTTAACCTTCTACCCCGAGCAAATAGTCGCTCTTCGCCACAGTTGCGCCAGCGCCCAGCTGTCGCGGCCCTTCAGCAACTGGATCATCACGTGATGGTCGCGCGCTGCCGCTGTGGCATGCGCGACATCGGCGGTTTTCTTCGCGCGCACCGGCAAGCTCAGCCACATGTAGTGCTTGATCGACTCGACGAGGTACGGGTTCTCGCAGGCGGCGAACAGGGTGAGATGAAATGCATCGTTGGCTTCGTGCACGCCGCGAAAGCGCCGCGCTTTCAGATGACGCAGATACTGCTCGTGCAATCGCTCCAACTCGGCGATCACCGGTGCCGGTGCGGGCAGCGGAATGCGCAGCGCGGCCTGGCGCTGCAGCAGCTCGCGCACTTCGTAGATCTGCCGCACTTCGCGCGGCGTCAGCGAGCGCACCGCCGAGCCCTTGTTCTTTTCGCGCACCACGATGCCGGTGCGCTCGAGCTGATGCAGGGCTTGCCGGATGAAGTGGCGCGTCGCGCCGAAGCGCGCAATCAAGTGGTCTTCGACCAGCCGCGTGCCGGGCGCGAGGCGGCCGAAGATGATGTCTTCGCCGAGCTCTTTGGCGATGTCTTCGGCCACATTGGCCTCGGCGCGATGCAGTTCGTCGACGACCATTAGTCGAGCGCGGCACGCGCGTAGATGTCCTCGACGAGCTTGAGTGTGCGCAGGTTGTCGGCCGGCGCGGTCTCGAACTCGCTGCCGCTCGCGAGCGCGCCGACGAAGTGCGCGATCGTTGCCGCATACGAATCGAGATAGCACGCAGCGAGGTCGTAGTGCTGTTCTGCCGGCCGTGGTCCGTGACAGCGCAGCGTGTCGCCGTCGAGGCGGATGCAGCCGTCTTCACCGACCAGCACCAGCGTGTCGGGCTTCAGCGGCGGCTCGCCGTGGGTGCACAGGTTGGCGAGCAGCCCGACGGCCGCGCCGCTCACCGCGTCGAAGGTCACGAACGCGCGGTCCTCGCCGACCGTCGCGCGGCAGGTCTTGCCGAGTCGCGAATGGGCGACCTGCATGTCGCCGAGCAGAAAGCGCAGCGTGTCGATCTGGTGGATCAAGACCTCCATCACCAGCGCGCGATCGAGCGTCGCGATGAACGGCTGGCGCACGATGACCGGCAGCTTGCCGTCGGCGTCGGGGATCAGCCCCGAGCTCAACACCGTCATCTGCGCCTGCACGACGCGGCCGATGCGAGCGCTGCGCAGCCAATCGGATATCTGCCGGTAGTAAGGCCGAAAGCGCCAGTTCTCGTGGACCATCAAGCGGGTTCGTGTGGCCACGTCGGCGACCAATGCGCGCGCCTCGGCGAGCGTCGGGGCGAGCGGCTTCTGGCACAGCACCGCGAGGCCGCGGTCGGCCGCCAGGCGAACCAGATCGGCATGCGCTTCGCGCGGCGCGGCGATATCGACCGCGTCGAGCTTCGCGCGGTCGAACATCGTCGCCGCATCGGTGTAGACCTGCTCGATGCCGAACTCGCGTGCGCGTTCTCGCGCTCGCGACTCGGAAGGATCGGCAATCGCGACGACCTGCGCGCGACCCGCGAGCCGCTGCCATCCGGGCAGGTGATGCTGCGTGACCCAGCCGGCACCGACCAGGCCGACTCGAAGCGGAGAACGCGCTGTGTTCATCGCTGCGATTGCAGCAGCGGCCTGACAGATTGTCAATAACCGGCACTCTGAGAGGCCTTCGGATGCGCATTCGTACGAGTGACAAAGCCAGAAGCAGCAATCCTGTGTTGACCGAACGGTCTCAGATTATCAATAATCCAATCCACACTCGATCGGACTCGCTGATGACCCACGGCATGCGCAAAGGGCTCACCTCGTACGGCGACCCCGGCTTCTCGCTGTTCCTGCGCAAGGCTTTCATCAAGGCGATGGGCCTCACCGACGACGCGCTGAAGCGCCCGATCGTCGGCATCGCCAACACCGGCAGCGACTACAACGCCTGCCACGGCAACGTGCCGCAGTTGATCGACGCGATCAAGCGCGGCGTGATGCTCGCCGGCGGCTTGCCGATGGCGTTCCCGACGATCTCGATCCATGAGTCGTTCGCGCACCCGACGAGCATGTTCCTGCGCAACCTGATGGCGATGGACACCGAGGAGATGATTCGCGCGCAACCGATGGACGCGGTCGTGCTGATCGGTGGCTGCGACAAGACGATCCCCGCGCAATTGATGGCCGCCGCGTCGGCCGACCTGCCCGCCATCGTCGTGCCGGTCGGGCCGATGCTGGTCGGTCACTACCAGGGCGAGCAGCTCGGCGCGTGCACCGACTGCCGCCGCCTGTGGGGCGAGTTCCGCGGCGGGCGGCTCGATGAAATCGAAATCAATGCGATCAACGAGCGCCTCGCGCCGACCACCGGCACCTGCATGGTGATGGGCACCGCAAGCACGATGGCCTGCATGACCGAAGCGATGGGCTTGACGCTGCCGCTCGCCGCATCGATCCCCGCGACGCATGCAGATCGGCTGCGCTCGGCCGAAGCGAGCGGGCGGCAAGCGGTGGCGATGGCGAGCGCGAATTCGCCGCGCCCGAGCGAGCTGATCACCGCCGCATCGCTGCGCAATGCGCTCGTCGTGCTGCAGGCGATCGGCGGCTCGACGAATGGCCTCATTCATCTGACCGCCGCCGCAGGCCGGCTCGGCCTGAAGCTCGACCTCGACGACTTCGACCGGCTCGGCCGCGCGGTGCCGGTGCTCGTCGACCTGAAGCCGTCGGGCGCGCACTACATGGAGCATTTCCATTGGGCCGGCGGCGTCCCGCGCTTGCTGCGCGAGCTCGGCGAGCTCGTCGACCTCGATGCGCGCACCGTTCTCGGCGGCACACTGCGCGAGTGCGTCGACGGCGCCGAATTCGTTCGAGACCAAGCTGTGATCCGGCCGCGCTCGGCACCGGTGAAGCCGGTGGGCAGCATGGCGGTGCTCGGCGGCAACCTCGCGCCGCGCGGCGCGTTGATCAAACAGTCGGCAGCGTCGCCGGCGTTGATGACGCACCGCGGCCGCGCCGTCGTGTTCGAGTCGGTGCAAGACCTGACCGAGCGCATCGACGACCCCGCACTCGACGTCAATGCCGACGACGTGCTGGTGCTGCGCAATGCGGGGCCGATCGGCGCGCCGGGCATGCCCGAGGCCGGCTACCTGCCGATCCCGCGCAAGCTCGCCGAGCAAGGCGTGAAAGACATGGTGCGGCTGTCGGACGCGCGAATGAGCGGCACCGCGTTCGGCACGATCGTGCTGCACATCGCGCCCGAAGCCGCGGCCGGCGGGCCGCTCGCCCTCGTGCGCAACGGCGACCTTATTTCGCTCGATGTGCCGGCACGGCGCATCGAACTGCTGGTCGAAGACGCCGAGCTCGATCGCCGGCGCGCGGCGGCGCCGAGCGCGGCCACCGCGCCGCCCGATCGCGGCTACGCGGCGCTGTTCCATCGCAGCGTGCTGCAGGCCGACGAAGGCTGCGACTTCGACTTTCTGGTGCCCGGCCGCGCGCTGCGTGGCGAGTCGCCGACCTGAGCAGTGCACACCCATCTCATCGACACGGAGACCGACTGCCATGCCCTCGCCTGCCCGCCCGCGCGGCGTCATCGCCGCCACCGCCACACCGGTCGATGCCGCATTCCGGCCCGACCTGCCGCGCCTGCTGCGCCATTGCCGTGCCTTGCTCGACGGCGGCTGCGACGCGATCAACCTGCTGGGTACGACCGGCGAGGCGACATCGTTCAGCCTCGAGCAGCGCCTTGGCGTGATGCGCGCGATCTTCGATGCCGGCATGCCGATGCACCGGTTCATGGTCGGCACGGGCCTGTGCTCGCTCGACGAAACGGCGACGCTGACGCGCGCCGCTTGCGAGATGCGATTCGCCGGGGCGCTGGTGCTGCCGCCGTTCTTCTATCCGCTCGTCCAGGCCGATGGACTGATCACTTACGTTGACGCATTGATCGCGCGCGTCGACCGGCCGTCGCTCGCGATTTATCTTTATCACATCCCGCAGAACACGCAGGTGCCATGGCCGGTCAGCGTGGTCGCGGAGTTGCGCCGTCGTCACCCGGCAGCGCTGGTCGGGCTGAAAGACAGCGCCGGCGACCTCGCGTACTCGAGAGAGATCGTTCGCGCCGTTCCCGAGCTCGACGTGTTCCCCGGTTCAGAAGCTTCGCTCGTCCAAGCGAATGCCGATGGCTTCGCCGGCTGCATCTCGGCGTCGGTGAACCTGACCGCAGCGCCATCGCAGGCCGGCTGGTCGGCGCAGGGAACGCCGGACGGCGCGGCGGCGATCGCCAAGGCCGCGGCGATGCGCGCCGCGCTGTCGCGCCAGCCGCTCATCGCGAGCGTCAAAGCGGCACTCGCCGTGCGCTACGACGATGCTGAATGGTCGCGCCTGTGTCCGCCATTGCAAGGCTTAAGCGAAGCGCAGTCGCAAACGCTGCACGACGCCCTCGCGGCGCTGACATGAGCCGCGCCGCGGCATGATGATCACCCTGCCCGAAGGAGCCCCTCGATGAGCGATGTTGCCGTGCTGCCGTTGAATGAGAAAGCGATCGCCGCGCTGCGCCATGTGTCGACCGCGACGCTGACGACGGTGCTGCTGAAGAAGGGGCTGCGCAACGTGTGGATGCGCCACACGCGCCCGCTGCAGCCGAATCAAGCGCGGCAGATCGGCCGCGCGTTCACGCTGCGCTTCGTGCCTGCGCGCGAGGATCTCGCGACGCCGGCATCGTGGGCCGCGCCGATGTCCACGCGCGCGGCGATCGAAGCGATGCCGCCCGGCGTGATCGCGGTCGTCGATGCGATGGGTGTGGACCATGCCGGCATCTGCGGCGACATCCTGTGCGCGCGGATGCGCCGCCGCGAGGTCGCTGCGCTCGTCACCGACGGCGTCGTGCGCGACGTGGCCGGCGTGCTCGCAACCGGGCTGCCGGTGTGGTGCCAAGGCGTGGCCGCGCCGCCGTCGGTGGCTGGTCTCACCTTCGTCAACTGGCAGGAGCCGATCGGCTGCGGCGGCGTCGCGGTGTATCCGAACGACGTGATCGTCACCGACGCCGACGGCGCGGTGCTGATCCCGGCGGCACTGCTCGACGAGGTGATCGATGCATCGATCGAGCAGGAGCGGCTCGAGGGCTGGATCATGCAGCAGGTCGAGGCCGGCATCGAGTTGCCGGGCCTGTATCCGCCGAACGACGCGACCAAGGCGCGCTACGAAGCGTGGAAGCGCGAGCGCGGCTGAGGCAAGGCATCCGCAGCACAGAAGGCCGATTGATGAGTCAAGAAACTGCTGAATCAACTTCGTGATCGCGCGCGACTCGAAACGCTCTGCCAAATGGTGCAGTCGATCCGCAAAGGGCTGGTACTGGTCGCCCAGCATGCCGAGCTGATTCGCGGCTTTGCGGATGGCTTGCATGTCCCCGCGCTGGGCGAGCCGGGCGAGCGCCTGCAGCGTTTGCTGCGGCGGCGGTACCAGCGGTGCAGCGATGTCCGGTTCTTGCGGCAGATGGTGAAGCTTCCACTTCAGTTTCAGCAGCTCGCCGATCTTTTGCAGCAGTTGCCGCACGTCGATCGGCTTGGGCAAGAACGCATCCGCTCCGGCAGCAAGGTATCGCGCGGTGTCGGACCTCGAGACGCTGGCCGACACCAATAGCACCGGCAACGATTCGAGCGATGGCGTGCGCCGGATCTGCCGCGTGGCTTCCACGCCGTCCATTCTCGGCATCATGATGTCGGCAATGATCAAGTCGGGACGCGCAGCCCGGGCCTGGGTCAACAGCTCTTCGCCATCGGTGACCTCGACGACGGCAAACCCGAGCGACTCGAGCAGGTCCACGATCACGGCCCGGTTGGCCGGCACATCGTCGGCCACGAGCACCTGGCGGCGCGAGCCTTCGTAGCCGACGATCTCGGTGCGCGCCGCGCTGCTTTCCAGCTCCATCTCAACGACCGGCAGCCGCAACTCGAACGAGAAGCGGCTTCCCCGTCCCGCTTGGCTTTCGACCTGGATGTCGCCGCCCATCACGCGGACCAATTGTCGGCTGATGGCCAGGCCAAGCCCGGTGCCGCCGACGCGGTACTTCGCATCACCCACCTGCTCGAAGGGCAGGAAGATCTTTTCGATGTCCTTTCGGGCGATCCCGACACCGCTGTCTTCGACCTCGAAGCGCAACACGGCGTCGTGGCTGCTGCGGCTCATCATGCGCACGCGCAAGCTGACCTCGCCACGGTCGGTGAACTTCACTGCGTTGCTCAACAGGTTGAGCAACACCTGGCGCAAGCGGCGCTCGTCGGCGCGCAAGCTGGGCGGCAGGTCAGCCGCGATGTCACATCGGAAGGCGAGCATTTTCTCCTCGACCTTGACGCGAATGATGTCGGCAACAACGCGGATGAATTCGTGCACGACCACCGGCGCAGCCACCAGGTCGATCTTGCCGGCCTCGACCTTGGCGAGGTCCAGAATGTCGTTGATCAGCGCCAGCAGTTGTTCGCCGCTGTGCTGGATCGTCTCCAGGCCCCGGCGCTGGCGTTGCCTCAAGTCCTGGTCCAGCTGCAGGATCTGGGCCACCTCGGCCAGTTCCTTGGCCAAGTTCAACTCGGCGGTGCGTTCGGCGACCAATTCTTCGAGGTGGTCCTGATGCCGTTTCAGCTCCGCCGCGACCCGCTTGCGCTCGGTGATGTCGCTGGCGAAAGTCTCGATGAACAATACCCGCCCGGCGTCGTCGCGCACCAGCCGCGTGCTGATCGACGCCCACATCGGGCGACCGTCCTGGCGGCGCAACTCGAGTTCCCGGCCCTCGACAGCGCCTCGCTCGAGCAGGATCGACACCATGGCGTCGCGTTCTTGCGGGTGGAAGTAGAGCTGACGCCGCGCGTCAGTCACGGTGTCGAGCAGATCGTCCACCCATTCGTAGCCCAGCATGTGCGCGAACGCCGGGTTGGCACTCAGCATTCGACCGTCGAGCGAAACACGAAATATTCCTTCGAGCGCATCTTCGACAGTGTTGCGGTACTCCTCTTCGCTGCGGCGCACTGCGTCTTCGGCCCGCTTGCGCTCGGTGATGTCGGTGGAGATGCCGCAAACGGCATAGGCCCGGCCGTTGCCGTCATCGAGCGGAAACTTGACCGAGAAGAAGGTGTGCACCTCGTCATCGTTGAGCGGAACCAGTTCCTCCGCCTCGACAGCAGACCCCGCCGCCAGCACCTCCTGGTCGACGGCCTGAAACGCGGCTGCGTGTTCTGCGGGGAAGATGTCGTAGTCCGTCTTGCCCACGATCTCGCTGCCCGTGACGTGAAGCAGCTCCTCGTAGCGGCGATTCACCAGGACGTAGCGCCCCTGCAGGTCCTTCACGTAGATGACCGCGGGCGATTTGTCGATGATCGATTGCAAGCGCTGGTGACTGGTGCGTACCGGGTCCTCGGAGTGCCGGCGTTCGACGTTCTCCTGCTGCAACTGGTCGAACAGCGCTGCGTTCTCGGCGACCGACGTCCTGAGCCCCTGGGCCATCTCGTTGAGCTTGTCGGCCAGCAGGTGCAGTTCATGGCGGCCACGGTCCTCGAGGACGAAGACCTTGTCGCCCAGGTTGTCGATCTTCAATTGCCCAACGAACTCGATCAGCTGCCGCAGCGGCCGGCCCAGCCAGCGTTGAACGACGAACAAAAAGATGAACCAGAGAGCGAGCGTCTTGATGATCGAATTGACGAGGATCAGGAAGAAGCCGTATTCGACTTGCTTGACGATGACTTGCTGGCTGGAATAGACGGTCCAGGAGCCGATCGCGCGGCGACGGCCGTTTTCGTCGGTGTAGACGATCGGGAAGGTCCGGCTGAACATCTGGCTGAACAAGCCCGCGCTCTGCTCCACCGGCGCAAGGCGTCCGGCCTCATCCGCTTGCAGCTGCCGGCGGTTCTGATCCTGGATGATGCCCGCCGCCCTCACGACCTTGCCCTGGGCGTCCTCGACCTTGACGCCGATCACGATGGGCAGATCCTTCACGCCGGACAGGATGCCCCGCAACACGTCATCGTTGAAGTGCCACATCGCGTCGGTGATGCCGGGACCGAAAGTCTGCTGCATCGCCTCGATTTCGTGCAGCAGGCGCTCTTCGGTGTGGCGGTACTCGGCCACGAGCTGGATGCAGGTGACGACCACCGTCACGACGAAGTAGCAGCCGAAGATGATCTTCAGCAGGCGCGCGGCGATCGAGTCGATCAGCGGTGGCGACCCGTTGCCGTCACGCCCGCCCTGACCGGACCGGGGCATCGCACGCGCCCTCGGCGATCAGTCCGTCTTCAGCAAGGCGGTGTCGTAGATCTTTCGAATCTGCCGGACGCTGTCTTCATCGGACCACCCCTCGATGATCTGGCGATACCGCGGCGTGGGGCGCTCGGCGTGAACGGGGGCCCATGCCGCCGGCGTTTGGAACAGCGCAGCACCGAAGTTGCCGATGATCTTCGAACAGCGATCCATGGTCACATCTCCTCGGCTCGGGCGGCATGTCGCCGGCCGCCGGACCGAATTCCCCGCTCTGCGGCCGGGTCAAGAGTTCCCCCTGGAGCCACATGTAGGAGCTGCGTCGTTGCAGCGCTTGTGCCCGTCGGCTTGCAGTTCGTCGGCGGCATCGTGGGCGCCGGTGAGCTGATTTGCCATTGGCCGTGAAGTCGACCGCATTCAATCCATCGGGCTGCGATTTGTGGCGTTGAAATTGTAGTCCCTGACCGCAAGCCAAGGCCCTTGCCGACGCTGAGTGGCGCGGACGCGTCGCGATCACGCAGCGGCTTGACGCGCTCCTGACGGCGCGACCCCACGCGAGCTTCGGAACACCGCGATCGCCAGCGTCAACAGCGCGACCGCGCCGAGCGCGACGCCCGGCCCGATCAGTCGCGCACCCGGCAGACCGAGGAGGTACGCGCTGTTCGCCACGACGCCGATCACGCCGGACGCGCGCACCAGCCACAGCGCCGTGCGCGAACGGTATTCGGGCCAATGCGCCGACCATGCGATCGCCAGCGCGCCGGCGCCCACGGTCCACGCGCCGATCGCGAAGAGCACGTCGAACAGCGCGCGCACGCCGACGTACGCCGCCTCGCCGTTGACCAGCGCCGCCATCGGCGGCAGCACGAACCCAACCATCGAATCGACGATCGTGAACAGCACGCCGGCAATGGCCAGCGCGAGCCAGCCGGCGATCGCGACTCCGGCACCAGCGCCGCGCCGGGTCGCCGCGAGCATCAAGCCGCCGACGGTAAACAACACGTCGCTCGGCATGCCGAACAGACTGGCCGCGCGCATCCATCCTGCCGCCTGCATGCTTGCTGCGCGCGCGGTCTCGACGGCGACGGCGCCGCCGGGCAGCGCGGCCTGCGGCCCGGCGATGGCGTAGCACGCACTGGTGGCGATGACGCCGAGCGCGCCGAGGCCGGTCAGCACGGCAGCGATGCGCACGAAGTGCGGGTCTTCCGCCACATCGCGCGTACTGGATCCGAATGCACTCATCGAGCTCTCCTTGCAACGCCAGAGTTAGCGTCGTTAACATCAGCATATCGTTCAATGTTATGATCGTCAACATGGCAACGCGAAGGCGCACGCGAAAGACCGCACCGAAGACCGCGTACCACCACGGCGACCTGCCGCGCGCGCTCGTCGAAGCCGCCGAAGCGTTGATCGAGTCGGGCGGGTCCGCGCGGCTGACCTTGCGCGACGCAGCGCAGGCCGCCGGCGTCAGCGTCGCCGCGCCGTACCGGCATTTCGCGGACCGCGAGGCCTTGCTCGCCGCGGTGCTCGCGAAGGCTTTTCGCGAGCTTGCGCGCAGCACCGACGACGCGCGCCGCGACGCGCCCGACGCGACGGCAGCCCTGCTCGCGGTCGGCGTCGCGTACGTCGCGTTCGCCGGCGATCACCCGGCGATCTACCGCCTGATGTTCGGCCCCGAATGCGACAAGTCGGCGCATCCCGACCTGATGGCCGCGGGGCATGAAGCGCTGTCGGTGCTGATCGAGGCCGTGGCCGCGTGCAAGGTCGCCAACGTGATCGGCGATGCCGACGTGCAGCAGGTCGCGCTGGCCGGCTGGTCGCTCTCGCATGGGCTCGCGTCGCTGCACGCCGACGGCATTCTCGCGGCGACGATGCCGGGCGACCTGGACGCAACGGCGCGCGTCGTGCTGCGCATGTTGCTCGACGGCGTGCGCGCGCGGCCGGCGAAGCGCAAACCGGCCGTGCGCAAGCGCCGGGGCTGAAACAGCGTCGGCGAACGAATCGCTAAAGGCCGACCAACAAGCGATGCAGGCATGCCGACGCGGCCAGCAGCTTGCGCTCCTGATCCGCATGGCCAACGAGTTGCATGCCGATCGGCAATCCACTCGGCCCGAGCAAGCCCGGCACGTTGACGCAAGGCAGGCCGAGCAGCGTCCACACCCGATTGAAGATCGGGTCGCCGGTGTTGCCGAGGCCAGCGGGCGCCTCGCCGGGTGCGCTCGGCACGAGCAACACGTCGACGCCGCGCATCAGGTCGCGCAGCATCGGCCGCGCGATGCTTGCGAGAGCTAGCGCGCGGCGGTAGTCGTCGTCGGCGATGCCGCGCCCCGTCTCGAGCAATGCGACGAGCGCCGGACTCAAGCGAGCGGCATGGTCACGCCATTCGGGTGCGAGGCTGCGTGCCGCCTCGTAGGCCATCACGGTCTTCTGCGCGTCGACGAGGCCTGACAGCGCGGCCGGCAGCGCGAGCTCACACGCGTAGCTGCCGCTCGCCGACACCAAGCCGCATGCGCGCTGCCACGCCTTCGCGCCACCCTCGTCGAGCATCGCGTGCTCATGGGTGCGCAACACGCCAATGCGCAGCGCCGCCGCGCTCGGCACGTCGAGCGGCTCGAACCGAATCGACTCGAGCGCGCAACGCATCAGCTCGAGATCGTCGGCGCTGGCGGCGAACCAACCCAAGGTATCGAGCGACGGCGCGAAGGCTTTGACGCCGCTCATGCTGACGCGACCGAAGCTTGGCTTGAGGGCGAACACGCCGCAGAACGACGCCGGACGAATCAAGGATCCCGCCGTCTGCGTGCCGAGCGCGAGCGGCACCATGCCGGCCGCCACGGCGGCTGCCGAGCCGCTCGACGAGCCGCCCGGCGTGTGCGCGATGTTCCACGGATTCGCGGTCGGTCCGGGCGTGAAATAGGCAAACTCGGTGGTCACCGTCTTGCCGATCACGACCGCTCCCGCCGCACGCGCAACAGCAACGCACAGCGCATCGGACTGCGGCCGCGATCCGCGGTAGATCGGTGAGCCGTAGGCGGTTGGCAGATCGACGGTGTCGATGATGTCCTTCACCGCAACCGGCACGCCGGCAAGGAGACCCGCCCTGCGGCCCGCCGCGAGCTGCGCATCGATCGCGCGGGCCTGCGCCAGCGCATGCGCGGGGTCGAGCGTCTCCCACGCATGAATGCTGGGCTCGCAGCTCGCGATTCGCTCGAGCGCGGCTTGCACCGCCGCCTCGGCGCTCGTTTCTCGCCGCACGACGGCACGATGAATCTCGATCGCGCTCGGTCCGCGGCGCAGCGCCGTCAAAGCAGATCCTCGGAGACGAACAGCGACATCAGGAACAGCTTGATGCGCAACAAGCGGTCGACTTCGGGCTCGCCATCGAGCAGCTCGGGACCGTCGGCGCCGCCGAGCGCGATCCACTGCTGCGACTTGCCATCGGGCGCGAGCCGCACACGGTACGCGCCGCGCGCGTCGTTCGGATTTGCCGAGTTGAAGTAGACGAGCACGCGCTGGCACAGCTCGGGGCTGCGGATCGATACCGCGAGCTCGGTGTTGGTGGTCACCGAACGCTGATCGAGGTTCATCGAACCGATGATCATCGTCGTACGGTCGATCAACCCGAGCTTGACGTGCAATTGCGCCCGCGAGTTGCCGAAGAACTTGCGCACGTTGGGGTCGCGGTAGAGCTGCAGCGAGCTCAGCTCGTAGAGCTCGACGCCCATTCTCAGCATCGCCTCGCGATAGCGTTCGTAGGCGAGGCTCGCGAGCGGCTCGTCAGTGGCCGACATCGAGTTCGTGATCACCCGCACCGTGATGCCGTGGTCGCGCGCTTCCTGCATTCGCTTCAGGCCCTTGGCACCGGGAACGATGTACGGCGAGAACAGCATCACTTCGTGGCGTGCGCCGCTGAACGCCTCGAGGTTGCGGAACGCCGCCGTGCGGCTCAAGTCACCGTCCTTCGTGCTCAACACCTTGTCAGGCGGATCGGCATAGGCACTCGCCTCGGCCCATATTAGCTTCGGCAGCCCGGCATCGAGATCGGCCGCGAGCGGCGGGATGCCGAAGGCATCGAGCGCCGGCGCCGCCGGCGGAGCGCGTGGCGCAAACAAATTCACTTCCGCGTCGAAGTCGGCGCGCAACCTGTCGGGCGATTCTCGCGCTGCCGCGACCCAAGCAATCGGCGCGACCTGCGCGCTGTTCCAGTAGACGTCGAAGATGCCCGCCAGCTGCGCCACGACCGGGCCGACGGCGAGCGCATCGAAGTCGATGAAGTTCGCGCCGGGGTCGCGCATGAAGTAGCCGTCGGCGAGGTTGCGCCCGCCGACGATCGCCACCGCGACGACGGCGACAAACAGCTTGTTGTGCATCCGATGGTTCAGGCGGCGAAAGTCGGCGGCCAGGCTGATCCAGCGCCCGAGCCCGCTGACGCGGCCGACACCGAAGGGGTTGAACAAGCGGACCTCGACATTCGGAGTCGCCGCCAAGCCGAGCAGCAGCCGGTCCATGCCGTTGGTATAGAAATCGTCGAGCAGCAGCCGCACGCGCACGCCGCGCTGCGCCGCGTCGCGCAACTCGCGCAGCATCAGGTGTCCGACCTCGTCGTCGCCGAGCAGGTAGTACTGCAGATCGAGCGACACCTGGGCGCGACGGATCAGCGTCAGCCGCGCGTCGAGCGCGACCGAGGCCTGCGTCATCGCGCGAAAACCCGAGTGGCCGCTCGGTGCCGACGCACTCGCCGCCGCCTGTGCCGCCTTCGCGCCGAGGTCGGTACGAGTCGACGGCGGGATCGCGCTCGACGGCGTCGACGCAGGCGGCGGCGGGAGGCTGGCGCAGCCGCCCAAGACGAGCGCCGCGCAAACCAAGAGCCAGCGCCAGCGTGCGCTTCGCGAGCCGGCGCTGTTAGGTTCCTTGCTCAACGGTGACAAAGGCATGTCGAGAATCGAGGGGGGTTCCAAGGGGGATCGCTGATTCTCGCCCGATCCGAGGACCGTGTACGCTCAGGGGACACCGGGCCATTCGCCATGCACACATTACTGTTCATTCGATCGCAGTACAGCCCGATCCGGCGCACCGTCCGCTCGCTCGCCGTCTGGCTCGCGGGCATTGCCGTCGTCGTCCTGTCGGGCTGCGCGACGCCGTTGCCGGCGATCGACCGGCAGGCGATCGTCAGCGAAGCGATTCCGCTGTCGCCGCAGACCACGCTCGGGCGCATCGCGCTGAAGTCGACGCCGTCGAAAGAGCAGTCGGGCTTTCGGCTGATGCCGCTGGGCACCTTCTCGTACGACACCCGGATCGACCTCGCGTACCGCGCCGAAGTCTCGCTCGACGTTCAGTACTACCACTTCGAGAACGACGCGTCCGGGCGCTACCTGCTGCGCGCGTTGCGCGATGCGGCGCTGCGCGGTGTGCGGGTGCGCTTGCTGATCGATGATTTGTACACCGGCGGCAATGACCCGCTGTTCCTCGCGTTCGCGGCGCACCCGAACGTCGAGGTCCGCCTGTTCAACCCGTTCTGCTGCGCGCGCGACCAGGGCCAGGCCGGCCGGTTCGCGGCGTCGATCGGCGACTGGTCGCGGGTCAACCACCGGATGCACAACAAGATGTTCATCGCCGACGGTGCGATGGTCGTGTTCGGCGGCCGCAACGTCGCCAACGAATACTTCCTGCGCAACGACAAGGCCGAGAACTTCATCGACGTCGATGCGTTCACCATCGGCTTCATTGTCCCGCCGCTGCAGGCGCTGTTCGACCGCTACTGGAACAGCGATCCGGTTTATCCGTTCACCGCGGTGGCAAAGACGAGCATGACCAAGCAGGAGCTGCTCGAGCGCTTCGAGGAATGGACCGGCCCGGCGAACACGCCGCCGCCGGACCCCATTCCGCCGAACGACATCCTCGGTTACGGCCCGATCGCCGACGACCTCGAAGGCGGGCGGCTCGGGTTGATTTGGGGCAACGCC
>VBCQ01000380.1 GCA_005882155.1 Betaproteobacteria bacterium | reverse complement strand
ATCGCCAACGTCAACACCGCTGGGTATTCGCGCCAGTCGGTCGAGCTCGAGACGGCGGGCGGCCAGTTCACCGGCGCTGGCTTCTTCGGCAAGGGCGTCAACGTGACGACGGTCGCGCGCGCGCACGACGAACTGCTGACTCGCGAAGCGGCGGGCTCGCAAGCGATGGCGTCGGCCGACGAGGCGCGGTCGACCCAGCTGCAGCAGCTCGAAAAAGTCTTCGCGACCGGCGAGGCCGGCATCGGCTATGCGGCCGGCCAGTTCCTCAATGCGTTCGTCGACGTCGCGAGCCGGCCGACCGACGCGTCGGCGCGCCAGGTCGTTCTTGCGCGCGCCGCCGACCTGGCCTCGCGCTTTCGCAGCGCCGGCGAGCAGATCGACGCGATCCAGGCCGGCGTCACCTCGGACCTGAAGGCGTCGATCGACACGGTGAACTCGCTCGCGCAACGCGTCGCTGCGTTGAACAACCAGATCGCCGCGCTCGCCGGCAGCGGCCACCAGCCCAACGATCTGCTCGATCAGCGCGACCAGTTGGTGAGCCAGATCAGCCAGTACGTGCAGGTGAGCACGATCCCTGCCGACGACGGCAGCATGAGCGTGTTCATGGGGGGTGGGCAGAGCCTGGTGCTGGGCAACAACGCCGTCACGCTGGCCGCTGTTGCCGACCCGTTCGATCCCGGCGTCGTGCACCTCGGCGTGACCGACGCCAGCGGCGACCATGCGTTTCCCGATGACTTGATGACCGGCGGCTCGATCGCCGGCCTGCTGCGTTTTCAGAAGACCGACCTGCCCGACGCGCGCAATCTGCTCGGCCAGATGGCGTCGGCGTTGGCCGGCGAAGTCAATCTGCAGCAATCGCTTGGCCTCGACCTCGGTCAACCGGCCGGCTTTGGCGCGGCGATCTTCAGCGTCGGCCTGCCCGGCGTCATGCCGGCGAGCGGCAACGCGAAAGACGCGAGCGGCAATGACGTTGCGTCGTATGTCAACGGCAGCGGCGATCGCGTGCCGTCGGTGAGCCTCACGATCGCCGACCCGACCGAGCTGCAGGCGAGCGACTACACGCTGCGCAATTCACCTAGCGTCGCCGGGTCGTACGAGCTGACGCGCACGAGCGACGGGCTCGTGCGCACGGTGGCCTCCGGTGCGATCGTCGATGGCTTTCGCGTCGACGTCGTCGCGCCGCTGCCGGCGGCCGGCGACCGCTTCCTGTTGCGGCCGGTCGGCGACGCGGTGCGCGACATGCAGCGCGTGCTCGACGATCCGAAAGGCATCGCCGCCGCATCGCCGGTGACGGCCACGATCGATGCGAGCAACACCGGCACTGCAACGGTCGCCGACCTGCATGCGGTAAGCAACACGCTGAACCCCGACCTCACCGCGACGATCACTTTCACCGACGACGTCGGCGGCTACAGCTACACCCTGGTCGACACGACCGGCGCGCTGGCCACCACGAGCGGCACCGGCACTTGGCAAGCCGGCCAGCCGATCAGCCTCAACGGCTGGGAGATGGCGCTCAATGGCGTGCCCAAGACCAACGACACGCTGACGGTCGAGAAGACCGCCTATCCGGCGATCAACAACGGCAACGCGCGCGCGCTCGTCGATTTGCGCGACGTTCGCATGGTTGGCCAGCAGACTCTGGCCAATGGAACGATCGTGCCGGGAGCGACGATCACCGACGCGTACGCGAACGCGCTGTCCGACGTTGGTGTGCGCGTGCAAAGCGCTGGCATCGCAGCGCAGATGTCGGCCGCTGTTGCGGCCGATGCCGAGTCGGCACGCAGCTCGAAAGCCGGCGTCAACCTCGACGAAGAGGCCGCGCGGCTGATCCAGTTTCAACAGAGCTACCAGGCCGCAGCGAAGATGCTGCAGGTGGCGCAGTCGATCTTCGACACCTTGCTGCAAGTGACTGGACATTGAGATGACACGCATCAGCACCGCCCATGCCTTCGACTCCACGCTCGACCGCTTGGTCCAGCGGCAAAGCGAATTGAGCGACGCGCAGCATCAGCTCAGCAGCGGCAAGCGCGTCAACCGCGCGAGCGACGACCCGACGGCCGCGGCGCGCGCCGAACGGGCGCTTGCCAGCGTGTCGCGCGCCGACGCCACGAAGCGTGCGGTCGACACGAGCCAGACGCTGATGACGCAGACCGAAGGCGCGCTCGGCGACGCCGGCGAGCTACTGCAGCAGGCGCGCGAGGCGCTCGTCGCGGCCGGTAACGCGAGCTATGGCGACGCCGAGCGCAAAGGCCTCGCGCAGCAGTTGAGCGGCATCCGCGCGCAACTGCTGTCGGTCGCGAATCGCGGCGACGGCACGAACGGCTATCTGTTCGGTGGCCAGGGCTCGAACCAGCCGCCGTTTGTCGATGCCCCGGGCGGCGTCCAATTCCAAGGCGTCGGCGGGCAAGCGCAGGCGGCCGGCAACGAGGCCTTGCCGATCACGCTCGACGGCAACGCGACCTGGCTCACGGCACCGACCGGCAACGGCGTGTTCGAGACCAGCGCCGTCACCAGCACCGGCAGCGCATGGATCGACACCGGCGGCGTCAGCAACCCGTCGGCGATCACCGGGTCGACCTACAGCGTGGTGTTCGGCGTCACGGCCGGCTCGACGACGTACTCGATTCTGAAAGACGGCGTGGCCACGGCGCAGACCAACGTCGCCTACGCGTCGGGCAAGGCCATCACGGTCGACGGCATGTCGTTCACGATCAGCGGTGCGCCGGCGGTGGGCGACACCTACCAGATCGCACCGTCGACGCCGACGCTCAGCGTGTTCGACGCGCTCGACAAGGCGATTGCCGACCTGTCGACGCCGTCACTCAACAGCGGCCAGCTGGCGCAGCACAACAGCGAGAACCTGCGCAACGTCGATGCGGCAATGAGCCGGTTGCAATCGGCGCGCTCCGATGTCGGCGCGACGCTCGAGCGCATCGACGGCGTGACCGATAGGCTCGATGCGCAGAAATTGCAAGGTCAAACCGAGCGCTCGAACGCCGAAGACCTGGACATGGTGCAGGCGATTTCCGACTTCCAGAACAAGCAAAGCGGCTACGATGCGGCCCTGAAGTCGTATTCGATGGTGCAGCGGCTCTCGCTGTTCCAGTATTTGAATACGTGAGCTCGTCGTCCACGGGAGAAAATCAGTTGAGCGATGCCATCCTCGGCCAGGTGGCCCTCGGTTACTCGCCGTTCATCGATCGCAACCGCGCCGTCACGGCGACCCGACTCACCGTTTTTCCGCTCAAGCCCGACGCCGTTCTCGACGCCGCGCAACTGCTGCATGCCGTGGGCAGCGTGTGGCCGGCCGACGGCGCGCGCGTGTCGCTCAACGTGGTCAGCGAAGCGTTGCTGCAGGACCTGCTGAAGACGCAGCTGTCGACCAACTTGATGATCGAGATCCCGGCCTTCATGGCCAGCGATCCGGCCAACATCGAAGCGATCACGACCTTGCACGGACAGGGCAGCGTGCTGCTGATCAAGGGCCGGCCGGTCCAGCAGTTGCCGCGCGAGATCCTGCCGTGCTTCAAGTTCTCGATCATCGAGCTGACCGACGACCGGCGCCTCACCGACGGCGCGAGCGCGCCGGCCGGTGTGAGCCGCAGCATCCCGCACGTGCAGTCGGGTGTGACGAGCGTCGCCGACATGGAGGCGAGCTTCAACCGCGGTGCTGCCGCGGTGCTCGGCTGGCCGATCGACGACGTGCTGACCGGCAATGCTGCCGGCGGGCGCAAGGCCGGGCAGACCGACCTCCAAGTGATCGTCGAGCTGATCAACCGCGTCGACAAGCAGGAGCCGATCGAAAAGCTCGAAGGCACCTTGAAGCGCGACCCCTCGCTCGCGTTCAAGCTGATGCGCTACATCAACTCGCCGGCCTTCGGGTTGTCGGTGGAGATCAGCTCGTTTCGCCACGCGATCATGATGCTCGGCTACCAGCGTCTCAAGCGCTGGCTCGCGCTGCTGCTCGCCACGGCGAGCAAGGACACCAACCTGCGCCCGGTGATGTTCGCCGCGGTGCGGCGCGGGCTGCTGATGGAAGAGCTCGTGCGATCCAGCGGCGACGACGAGATGCGCAACGAGATGTTCATCTGCGGCGTGTTCTCGCTGCTCGATCGCATGTTCCGCCAGCCGTTCTCCGAGCTGATGCGAACCATCCCGGTCCCCGAGCGCGTGTATCAGGCGCTGGTCGACGGCAGCGGCCCGTACCAGCCCTTCATCGAGCTCGTGCGCGCCGTCGAAGCCGAGTCGCTGTTCGACTTCCGCGCCGCGGCGGACAACTTGATGATGAGCGTCAGCGAGATCAACCGCGCTGAGCTGCGCGCATTGACGGCGGCGGCGCAGCTGGAGTGAGCTGACCCCGGCACACGAGGGCGCACGCATGCAAGGCTTCCACAGGCTCAGCTCGAACGGGGGTCCTGTTCGCGCCGATCCCGGTGTCGCCGAGCTCGTGCGAGTGTTCTGGAAGTCGCCGTTCCCGGCGACGCTGCAAGACGCCGCGTATCGCATCGTCGACGCCAACCAGGCCTATCTCGATTTCAGCGGCTTCACGCGTGAGCAGCTGATCGGCATCGACCCGCTCGAGCTGCAGCCCGAAGAGGACCGCGAAGAGAGCCGTGAGGCGCGCCTTGCCTATTCGAGCAATGTCGGCCGCGACGACGTCGCGCCGCTGTTCGAGCGCCGCTTGATCGACGCTGCCGGACGCGAGCGCTGGTTTCGCGCCGCGCGCAGCGCGCTCGTCGACGACGCCGGCCAGCGCTTGCATTTGGTCGTGCTGCAGGACACGACCGCCGAGCACGCCGCGCGCGAGCGCGCCGACCGCTCAGTGCGCGAGCTCGACGACTGGTTCGACCTGAGCCCGCTCGGCATGGTGTTGTACGACGAGACCGGCTTGCTGGTGCGGACCAACCCGGCGTTCGAAGCGGTGGCCGGTGCGATGCCGGCGCTGCTGTCGGACGCGTCGCCCGCGCTGCAGCAGTTGCTGCTCTGGCGCGACGGCGCGCCGTCGGCACAGCTGCAGGCGGGCAGCGCTCCGGTGGTCGCGCAAGGCTGGCTGCCGCAGGCCGATGCCAGCTTGCGTCGACTGCGATCGATTGTTCGCTGCTACGAAACGCCGAGTGGCCAGCGCCGCTTCATGGCGATCGTCGAAGACCGCAGCATCGAAGAAGAGCGCGACCTCGCGCAAATGCAGATCGGCGCGCTGATGGACACCGCCGGCGTCGGCCTGGCGACGTTTCAGGAGTCGTCGGGCTGGGTCCGACAGCGCCAGAGCGCGGCGTCCGGCGGGGGCGATGCGGCGAGCGGGTCGGCGGTGCTGCAGGCGATCAGCCGCGACATCGTGACGCCCGAGTCGCTGCCCGAATACGAACGGCTGCAAAACGCATTGCGACACGCGCAGCGCGCGCAGGTGCGCTACGCGGTGCGCCACCCCGAGCTCGGCCAGCGCTGGCTGATGACGCGGGTCGAGCCGGCCACGCTCGCGTCGGGTCAGCGAACCACGTCGGTCGTGACGCTCGACGTCACCGAGCAGCAGCAAACGCAGGCGCGCAGCGAGCAACTGCTGCACGAGCTGACGACGATTCTCGAAAGCACGACAGCGGGCATCGCCTACTTGCGCGGCAACCTGCTGGTGCGCTGCAACCGGCGCTTCGAAATCATGCTCGGGCTCGAAGGCGGCGGCGTCGCCGGCAGCAGCATCCACGAGCTGTTCGGTGCGTCGGAGCAGGCGCATCGCATCGCCGGCGACATCGTGATGGCGCTCGCCGAAGGCGCGGTCTACGAGACCGAGTTCGAAACGGCGGTGCCGCCGAACGCCAATGCGCCGCGGCAATGGCTCGCACTGTCGGTGCGCAGCACCGGAACGGGCAGCGGGCCGATGGAAGCGATCGCGGTGCTGTCCGATATCACGCGGCTGAAGACGCAGCAGACCGAGCTCGAAGTGCTGGCACGCGACAGCGAGCTGATGTTCAGCCTGTCCGAGGTCGGCATCGCGTTCTTGCGCCACGGCCGGCTGCAGCGCGCCAACGATGCGCTCGCGCAGATGTCGGGCTATGGCGCGAACGAGCTCGTCGGC
>VBCQ01000379.1 GCA_005882155.1 Betaproteobacteria bacterium | reverse complement strand
CAGTTTCAGCGTCCGATCGCATTGCAGTCGGAGCAAAACTCCGGCGATCTGAAAGGCGACATGTACGCCATCGTCGACCATCCGTTCTCGACGCTCAACAACGCGCTCAAAGGCGCTGACCGCTGGTGCGACATCCTCATGCTGCACCTGAACACCAAAGACTGTCGTGCGTCAAACGCCGCCTCGCCGAGCCTGATGGCGGTGAGCATCGGCAAGAAGTTTGACCAGCCGTTGGCGGATGCGCATCGCCTCGACTTCATCTATCGCGTCGCGGCGCAAGCTGCCGACTATCTGCAGGTTCGCCTGAACGCCGACGCCGGCCCGCTCGGCACGCGCGACTACCGCATCGTGCTCGAAGCAGTGCCGCTTGATGCGCGGCGCTCCTTCATGCATTTGTCGTACGCCTACGGCTACGGGCTCGGCGCGCGGCTCGCGATGCAGGCCTATCTCAGCACTGCGGGGCGCGACAAGGTCGGCTTCAGCATCGTCGGCCATGAAGCCGATGGCCGGCCCGTGTACGTCGGCAACGTGCGCGGCGTCATCGAGCGCAACACGATGCGCTACTACCTCGCGATCGACGCTTACTTGAGCGCGCTCTCGTCACCGCCGCAAGAGCAGACCGAGCGGCGGCTTCGCAACTGGTACGCCGCCGCCGAACGCTATCCCTTGCAATTGCACGAGATGGAAGAGGCCGACTACCTCGCGATGAAGCGAAGCGAGATACGCCGCCAGCAAGCGCAGTCGCGAGTCGCTGCGGCCGGTTGACTTCTCAACTGAAAGCGAGCGGCACGCCGGTCTTCGCCTGCAGTTCCTCGCGCGACACAGCGGGCGCGATCTCGATCACCTTCAAACCTTGCGGCGTCACGTCGATGACTGCGAGGTCGGTGATGATGCGGTTGACGACGCCGACACCGGTCAGCGGCAAGGTGCAACGCGGCAGGATCTTCAGGTCGACCGACCCGTCTTTCTTTTTCGCGACATGCTCCATCAGCACCAGTACCCGCTTGACGCCAGCCACAAGGTCCATTGCGCCTCCCATGCCCTTGACCATCTTGCCGGGGATCATCCAGTTGGCGAGGTCGCCTTTCTCGCTGACCTGCATCGCTCCGAGGATGCTCAAGTTGATCTTGCCGCCGCGAATCATCGCGAAGCTGTCGTGCGAGCCGAAGATCGACGAGCCGGGGATCGTCGTCACCGTCTGCTTGCCGGCGTTGATGAGGTCGGCGTCGACCTCGTCTTCGGTCGGGAAAGGGCCGATGCCGAGCATGCCGTTCTCGCTTTGCAGCCAGACCTCGATGTCGGGACTGACGAAGTTCGCGACCATCGTCGGCAAGCCGATGCCGAGGTTCACATAGAAGCCGTCTTGCAGCTCGCGCGCGGCGCGCGCCGCCATTTCATCGTGGGTCCAGGCCATCTCAGGCTCCCTTCTTTTCTGTCGCTCTTTCGGTGATCGTGCGTTTCTCGATGCGCTTTTCCGGATGCGCATTGAGCACGATGCGGTGCACGTAGATGCCGGCCAGATGAACGTCGTCCGGGTCGATTGAACCGGTGGGAACGATTTCTTCGACCTCGGCGACAGTGATCTTGCCGGCCATCGCTGCGGCCGGATTGAAGTTGCGCGCCGTGCGGCGGAACACCAGGTTGCCGGATCGGTCGGCCTTGTACGCCTTGATCAGACTCACTTCGGGCAGCAGCGCGCGCTCCATCACGTAGACCTCGCCATCGAACTCGCGCGTCTCCTTGCCCTCGGCGACGATCGTGCCGACGCCGGTCTTGGTGAAGAACGCGGGGATGCCGGCGCCGCCGGCCCGCAGCTTCTCGGCCAGCGTGCCTTGCGGCGTGAACTCGAGCTCGAGCTCGCCGGCCAGATACTGGCGCTCGAACTCCTTGTTCTCGCCGACGTAGCTCGAGATCATCCTTTTGATCTGCCGCGTCTCGAGCAGCTGGCCGAGCCCGAAGCCGTCGACGCCGGCATTGTTCGAAATCACCGTCAGGTTCTTCACGCCGGAATCGCGCAGCGCCGCAATCAACGCCTCGGGAATTCCGCACAGGCCGAAGCCGCCGACCGCCAGCAACTGACCGTCCTTGACGATGCCTTTGAGCGCTTCGGCCGCGCTCGGGTAGACCTTCTTCATGCACTGTCTCCTGGATCTGGGCCAATCATGGAGCGTAGCCCGATCGGACTACGTATGTCGTTACGTAGAATTGACTAAGCCGACCTAGGACTAGCCCGATGAGCGACCCCGATTACCGCGTGGCATTCGATCTCGCGCCAATCGGCCTCGTGATCTCGCGCAACCGGCTGATGGTCGACTGCAACCAGCAGCTGCTCGACATGTTCGGCGCGTCGCGCGAGCAGCTCGTCGGCCAGTCGTTCGAGGTGCTGTATCCGACGCATGCCGAATTCGAGCGCACCGGCGCGCGCATCGTCGCCAGCCTCAATGCGCGCGGCTGGTACGCCGACGAGCGCGTGATGAAGCGCCAGCGCGGCGGCGAATTGTTTTGGTGCCATGTGTCGGGCCGGGCACTGAATCCGAAGCAGCCCCACGCCGCGGGCATCTGGAGCTTCGAGGACCTGTCGGCGCGGCGTCAGGTCAAGGCCGACCTCACGCCGCGCGAACGCGAGATTGCCGCGCTGTTGATCGAGGGGCTGACGAGCAAGCAGATCGGCAAGCGCCTGGCGATCAGCCCGCGCACCGTCGACGTGTACCGGGCACGGCTGATGAAGAAGTACGCCGCGGCGACGACACCGCTGCTGGTGCAGAAGCTGCTGCGCGGCTGAGGCGTGGGCGCCGCTCGATTTTTCATTCATAATCTATTCATATTCTATTCACCAGCCTGGCGTAGCCTTAGCTTTTCAAGCATTCATGAATCCGTTCAGCCGAGACCACCATGCCGTTCTTGCGGAGCTCGCCGCACGCGGCGTCGCCACGTCCGGCGAGTTGCAGGCGGCGCTGAGGAAGAGTCAGCCGACGATGTCTCGCCTGCTGGCCGATCTCTCGTCGCAGGTCCTCACCCTCGGGCGCGGTCGCAACACCCGCTACGGCGTAGCCAAGCCGATCTTCGGCCACCCCGCCCAGCAAGCGCTGTGGTGGATCGACGAAGCCGGCACGCCGCGGCGAATCGGCACATTGAGCTTGCTCGGCAACGGCAGCGTCGTGCACGTCGTGGGTCCCGCGCTCGACGACACGCTGCGCGACCGATTGCCGTGGTACCTCGCTCCGCTGAAGCCGCAGGGCTTTCTCGGACGCCTGCTGGCGCAACGGCTGGCTTCATCGGGGCTCGCAGCGAACCCTGAATCGTGGAACCTCGAGATGTCGCTGTTCGCCGCGCTCCACCTGCACGATGCACCAGGCGCCATCGTCCTCGGCGAGCCGGCCGCGCCGTCCGGCCATCACCGCGTGCCCTTGGATGCGAAGCGTGCGGGTGCGGCACTCGACGAGCTGGCACGAGACATCGCTCGAACACTGCCGGCCGGCTCGTCGGCGGGCGGTGAACAGCCCAAGTTTCTCGCGCTGCTGGAAAGCGATGCGCACGTCCTCGTGAAGTTCACGCCGCCGCGCGGCACGCCATTCGGAGAGCGGTGGCACGACCTGCTGCATGCGGAGGCTCTTGCCGCCGAAGTGCTCGCCGAGCATGGCGTCGCCGTCGCGGCCGCGCGCATCGTCGAGACCGCCGAACGCACGTACCTGTTGTCGCCGCGCTTCGATCGACTTGGCGCTGCCGGCCGGCGCCACGTCGTTGCGGTCGGCGCCGTGCACGAGGGCTTCGTCCCCGGACCCTACGCCAACTGGGCCGCGACTTGCGAGGCGCTGGCACGCCAGGGTAGGCTGGACGCGGTCGCCGCCGACCAGGCGCGCGCCCTGCTCGAATTCGGCAGACTGATCGGCAACAGCGACATGCATTCGGGCAACCTGAGCCTGTTCGTCGACATCGACGCGCTCGCCGCCGGCCGCTTCACGCTCGCACCGATCTACGACATGCTTCCGATGCGCTGGCGTCCCGACCCGATCATGGGAGGCGCGACCGACTACGCCGCGTTCGAGCTCGACCCGGTCAGCGCATCAGGCCCGGCTCGCCCGCCGGCGCGCGAGTTCTGGTCGCGGCTCGCGAAGCATCGACCGGCAGGACTCGGTCTGCGCCAGGTGGCTGACGAACTGGCGCGGCGTCTCGCTTGATGAGAACCCGCAATCAGTCGAACTGCGCCCGCAACCAATCCGGCAGCGCTACCGGTTTCTGCTGTGGAAAGTCGATCCACACCGTCGTCGCGCCGCCGGTCGCATAGAGCACGCCGGGCTCGTCGGTTCGCTCGAGGGTGATGAAGGTGTCGAAGCTCGTTCTTCCCGGATTCGCGACGTAGTGCTTCGCCAGCACCTCGCCGGGATATTCGAGCTGTCGAATGAAATTGCAGAACGTGTTGACGATCACCGGCCCTTGGCCTCGCGGGTCGGGCGCGCCGCCGATCCCATGCAGCCACTCGATGCGAATGATCTCGAGGTAGCGAAAATACAGCGTGTTGTTGACGTGGCCCATCGCGTCCATGTCGCCCCAACGGATCGGGATCGTCATCGTTAGCGTCAGCTTCTTCTGCTCTGGAATGTCGATTCGCATCAATTAGCTCGAACGGCTGACGCCGAGTTCGTTGTAGAGGCGGTCTACCTGCGCGCGCAGCGCTTCGATCTCGGCCTGCATTGCACGCTGATGGGCCTTCAACGCTGCGAGTTCGCCGGCAGCAACGAAGTCATCCGACTCGGCCGCAACGGCGATCGCCGACATATCGACCGCACCGCTCAGCAGATGGGCCCAGCGCGGCTCGCGCGCGCCGGCGGCACGCGCCAGCTTGACCACCAGCGCGCCACCCTTGTCGAGCGGCCGCTCGGCGAGCTCGGTGAGGAAACCATCGACCGACGACACATCGGCAAAGCGGTGCAGCCGCTCACAGTTCGTTCGCAGCTCGGCGCTCGTCTGCGGGCCGCGCAGCATCAACACCGCGAGCAACGCGACCGATTGCGATGGCAGGCCGAGCGCGCGGCCCATGTTGTGCTCGTAGCGGCTGACGCGCGAGCCGCTGCTCTCGAATGCAAGGCTCAGCGTCTTCAACGCATCGACGGCAGCCTGCACTTCGGCGTCGATCGCATTGATCACCGGTTCGCGTGCGGTCTTCTGGTTGCAGCCGGCCACGAGTGCGTTCAGCGACAAGGGATAGCTGTCAGGAACCGTGTGGGCCTTTTCGACGAGCACGCCCAACACGCGTGCTTCCAACAGAGACAACTCTCTCACGTCAGACGGCGCAGGGCCGGCCTGGATCACCGCGCCGTTGATGAAGTGGCTCTCGTTCGCACACAACATCATCAGCACCGAGTCCAGATCCTGCGGCTGACCGACGCGCTTGCGCGGCAGCATGTCGACGAGCTTCTTGCCTTGCTCGGTGTGCCAGTGGTGATGATTGATCTCGGTGTCGATGTAGCCGGGGCAGATCGCGTTGACGTTGATGCCGTACTTGCCCCACTCGAGCGCCATCGCCCGCGTCATGTGGATAACCGCGGCCTTGCTCATGCAGTAGACACCGATCTGGCTCAGCACGCGCAGCCCGGCCATCGACGCGATGTTGACGATGCGCCCTCCCGTGAAGGTGCCCGGCGCCGAGCCCTTCGCGCGCGCCAGCATCCTTTTTCCCACTTCCTGCGCGACGAAGAAGGCACCTTTGGTGTTCGTGTCGAAGACGTAGTCGTAGTCTTCCTCGCGAACGTCGGTGAGCTTTTGCGTCGTGCTGACGCCCGAGTTGTTAATGAGGATGTCGAGCGTTCCCATCTCGGTCTCGGCGTGCGCGACCGCGGCCTTGATGCTGTCGTGATCGGTGACGTCGATCGTCACGACATGCGCGTCGCCGCCGTTGGCCTCGATCTCGGCACGCAGCGTCTTCAAGCGCTCGACGCGGCGACCCGCCAGCACGACTCCGCAGCCGGCCGATGCGAGCGTCTTCGCAAACTGCATGCCGAGACCGCTCGATGCGCCGGTGACGAGCGCGACGCGCCCCGACAGGTCGATGGCATAGCTCATGGGACTGCTCCTCGGCTCGTTCTGTGTTGCGGAAACGATAGCACGCAGGCAGCGCGCGGCCGACCGCTCATCGATGAAAAATAGAACGATCGTTCTATTCTGTCGTTCGGCCCCGTAGAATCGCGGCAGTCCAGGCTCCAAGGAACGCTTTCATGACCCCCCAAGCCATCCTCGAAAAATACGGCCCGCGCGAAGCGATGGAGTACGACGTGCTCGTCATCGGCGCCGGCCCCGGCGGCTTGGCCACCGCGATCCGCATCAAGCAGCTCGCCGCAGAGCAAGGCAAGGAGGTGTCGGTCGTCGTGCTCGAAAAGGGGTCCGAGCCCGGCGCGCACATCCTGTCCGGCGCGGTGATGGACCCGCGCGCGATCAGCGAGTTGATCCCGAACTGGAAGGAGCTCGGCGCGCCGCTGAATCAACCGGTGACCGGCGACGACATCCTGTTCCTCACCGAAACCGGCGCATGGCGCACACCCGACTGGCTGGTGCCCTTGCCGATGCACAACGAGGGCAACTACGTCATCAGCCTCGGCAACGTGGTGCGCTGGATGGCGACGCATGCCGAGAGCATCGGCGTCGAGATCTTCCCCGGCTTCGCTGCGGCCGAAGTGCTCTACAACGACGACGGCTCCGTCAAGGGCGTGGCCACCGGCAATCTCGGAGTCGGCAAGGACGGAGAGCCGACCGAGAACTTTCAGCTCGGCATGGAGCTGCATGCCAAGTACACGATCTTCGCCGAGGGCGCGCGCGGCCATCTCGGCAAGCAGCTGATCGCGAAGTACAAGCTCGACGAAGGGCGCGATCCGCAAAGCTGGGCGATCGGCGTCAAGGAACTGTGGGAGGTCGACCCGGCGAAGGCCCGCCCCGGTCTCGTCGTCCACACCGCTGGCTGGCCAATGGACACGCATACGTTCGGCGGTGGCTTCCTGTACCACCTCGAAGGCAACAAGGTCACGCTCGGCTTCGTGATGGGCCTCGACTACCAGAACCCGTGGCTGAGTCCGTTCGAAGAGATGCAACGCTGGAAAACGCATCCGCGGATTCGCCAGCACCTCGAAGGCGGCAAGCGCTTGAGCTACGGCGCACGCGCGATCAACAACGGTATGCCGCAGTGCCTGCCGAAGACGGTATTCCCCGGCGGCGCACTCGTCGGCTGCGATGCCGGCTTCATGAACGCCGCGCGCATCAAGGGCAGCCACTCTGCGATCAAGACCGGCATGCTGGCCGGCGAGGCAGCGTTCGCCGCGGTGACGGCCGGTCGTCAGCACGACGAGCTTGCGGCCTACCCCGAGGCCTTCGAGAAGAGCTGGCTGTTCGACGAGTTGCAGGTCACGCGCAATTTCAAGCCGTGGTTCAAGAAGGGCTTCTGGATCGGGACACTGATGACCGGCATCGAGCAGTGGCTGTTGCTCAAGCTCGGCATCAAGCGCCCCCCGTGGACGCTGCATCGCGACAAGCCCGACAACGCGATGCTGCTGCCGGCCGACCAGTGCCCGCAAATCGTCTACCCGAAGCCCGACGGCAAGCTGACCTTCGATCGGCTGAGCAGCGTGTTCGTCAGCAACACCAACCACGAAGAAAACCAGCCGGCGCATTTGACGCTGAAGGACAACTCGATCCCGGTGCAGGTCAATCTTGCGAAGTACGCCGGCCCCGAGTCACGCTATTGCCCGGCGGGGGTCTACGAGTTCGTCAACGATGGCGGTACGGAGCGATTGCAGATCAACGCGCAGAATTGCGTGCACTGCAAGACC
>VBCQ01000081.1 GCA_005882155.1 Betaproteobacteria bacterium | reverse complement strand
GCCGAAGGCATGCATCGTCTCGATCGCCGAGCGCTCATGGCGCGCGACCGCGCGCTCGTCGCCCTTCCAGCGCTCGCGACTGCGCAGCACATAGGTCCAGCGCATCGCCTCGCCGGCCAGCGTGATCTGGCGCGGCGCTTTGGTCGCCGCATCGGTCGCATCGGACGGTGGCGGCGTGATCGACGCTGCCATCGCGATCGGTTCGCCACCGAGCGGGTAGCGTCCGCTCGGCGTCACGATCGCGATGCGCCGCAGGTAGGCGCGTGGGTCGTTGCTGTCCATCTCGCTCCCTCACTGCATTTTCGCCAGCGTAGCGGAATTAGGCTGCGCGCGGCGCTCGGCGTTCGCGAAGAAACATGAAACCCAATGCCCTCGGCGCAGAGACGCAGAGGACGCAGAGTCTTCGCAGAGGAAATGCATGTCTTCTCTGCGGACCTCTGCGTACTCTGCGCCTCTGCGGTGAATGATTTGTCTCGTGAGAGCGAGCCCGGGTCGGTGCACACCTTTTGATCCCGTCGAAGTCCCCGACAGAACGATGGCAATCGAGCCGTCATAGCATCCGCCAATGAACCTCATCTACATCGCCGACCCGATGTGCTCGTGGTGCTACGGGTTCGGCAAACCGATGGACGCGCTGCTCGCCGAACCGGGCGACGCCGCACCGTTGCAGCTTGCGCTGGTGATGGGCGGCTTGCGGCCCTACACCACCGAGACGCTGGCGCCGAGCACCGCCGACGAGATCTTCGGCCACTGGCGGCATGTGCATGAGGCGAGCGGCCAGCCATTCGCGAGCGCGCCGCACACCGCCTTGCACGAGAGCGGCTTCGTCTACGACACCGAGCCCGCGAGCCGCGCCACCGTCACGGTGCGGATGCTGTCGCCGCGCAATGTCTGGCGCTACTTCAAGGCGGTGCAGCAGGCCTTCTATGCCGAGGGCAGGAACGTGACGCGGCCCGAGCTGCTCGCCGATCTGGCCGAGCAGCAAGGCTTGCCGCGCGCCGAGTTCGCATCGGCGTTCGACTCCGACGCGATGCGCGACGCGACGCGTGCCGATTTCGCGCAGTCGCAAGCATGGGGTGTTCGCGGCTTTCCAACGCTGCTCGCCGAGCACGAAGGCGCGCTGCATGTCGTGACCCGCGGCTACCTCGCCGAGGACGCACTGCGCTCGCGGCTGGCGGCATTGTCATGAACAAGCTGCGCATCACCAACGCGACGCCCGCGCTGCGCGACGACATCGCCGCGGTGATGAACGATTGCGGCGATGCGAGCCGCTGCTGGTGCGCGTTCTGGTCGCGCCCGCGCAGCGACTTCGACCGCGACTGGGGCGCGGGCAACCGGCGCTGGTTCATGCATCGCCTCGACGCCGCGCCGCACCCGATCGGCGTGCTCGCGTATGTCGACGACGAGCCCGCCGGTTGGTGCGCCGTCGCGCCACGCAGCGAGCATCTGCGCCTCGCGCGCTCGCGCACGCTGGCCGCGGTCGACGACACCCCCGTCTGGTCGATCACCTGCTTCGTCATCGCCAAGCGATTTCGCCGCCAAGGCTTGATGCGCGCGCTGATCAGCGGCGCGATCGCGCTGGCGCGTGAAAACGGCGCGCAATGGGTCGAGGCCTATCCCATCGACCCGCAGCGCAAGCTGGGCTCCGGCGAGCTCTACACCGGCCTGCTGTCGGTGTTCGACGCCGCCGGCTTCAAGGAAGTCGCGCGCCGCTCGCCAACGCGGCCGATCGTCCGGATGGACCTCTCGGCGCCCTGATAAACCCGCGCTTTCGAACCCGCCCCGCCGCGCAACCCTTGCCGTAGACTGCGGCGAGAGCGAAGGATGGGGTTTGCACATGGACGGCGCCACGCCACCCGAGTCCAAGACGACGATCCTGATCGTCGATGACATGCCCGCCAACCTGGAGGTGGTGACGAGCCACCTGGAACGCCAAGGCTATTGCGCCGTCGTGGCGCTCGGTGGCGACGAAGGCATCGAGCGCGCCGAGTTCGTCCGCCCCGACCTGATCCTGCTCGACGTGATGATGCCCGGCCTCGACGGCTTCGAGACTTGCCGGCGGCTGAAGTCGAACGCGAGCACGCGCGACATTCCGGTGATCTTCATGACCGCGCTCGCCGACACCGCCGACAAGCTCACCGGCTTCGCCGCCGGCGCGGTCGACTACGTCACCAAGCCGCTGAACGGTGCCGAAGTGCTGGCGCGAATCCAGACCCACCTCACGCTCTATGCGCTGCGACGGCAGCTCGCGGAGCAGAACGCACTGCTGCAAAAGGAGATCGCAGTGCGAACCGAAACGCAGGCCGCGCTGCAGCGCTCAAACACCGAGCTCGAGCAGCTCGCCTACGTCGCGTCGCACGACATGCAGGAGCCGCTGCGCATGGTTGCGAGCTACCTGCAGCTGGTCGCGCAGCGCTACCGGGGCAAGCTCGACGCCGACGCCGACGAGTTCATCGGTTATGCGGTCGACGGCGCCAAGCGCATGCAGGCGCTGATCAATGATCTGCTCGCCTACTCGCGGCTCGGCACGAAGGCCAAGCCGTTCGCGCCGACCAATTGCAACGCGATCGTGCAGAACGCGCTCGAGAATCTGCGCATGGCGATCGAAGAGAGCGGCGCGCGCATCACGGTCGACGATTTGCCCACCGTCAAGGGCGACTCGATGCAGCTGCTGCAGCTGTTCCAGAACCTGCTGTCCAACGCGATCAAGTTCCGCCGCGACGAGCCGCCGGTGGTGCACCTGAGCGTCGAGCCGGCCGGTCATCAGTGGCGATTCGCAGTGCACGACAACGGCATCGGCATCGCCAGCGAATACTTCGAGCGCATCTTCGTGCTGTTCCAGCGCCTGCATGGGCGCGGCCAATATGCGGGTACCGGCATTGGGCTGGCGATCTGCAAGAAGATCGTCGAGCGCCACGGCGGGCAGATGGAGGTGCAGTCGCAGCCGGGTCGCGGCTCGACCTTCAGCTTCACGCTGCCGCGCAAGTGATTCAGGGACTCGGCGCAGCGACGACGCCGTAGTGCTCGGCGATCTCGCGCACGCGGCCGCTCTTCATCAACTGGCGCAGCGCCGTCATGAATTCCTCGGCCTGCGCCGGGTCGACCTTCTTTCGCGACAGGCCGATGCTGTACTCGGTCTTGCCGATCAGCCCGACCACCTTCAGCGCCGGAATCTTCTCGTGGCGGATCAGGTACTTGCCGACATCGACGTTGGCCACCGCCGCGCCGTGCGCTCCGTAGCGCCGGTTGCTCAGCTTCCTGAGCATCGTCGTGTTGTCGACCTCGGTGACGGTGACGAGTGTGGGCTCTGACTGCGCGACGCCGTCGAGTGCCTTCGATGCGGCCGACGGCCCGTAGGCGCCGACGGTGTAGCCGGCGAAGTCGCTCGGCCGGCGGTAGACGAGCGTCGATGACTCGTGCACGAACACGCCGTACGCCGACTCGATGATCGGCGGCGAGACATAGAAGAACTGCTCGCGCTCGGGAATGTTCGCGACCGCATACAGCCCGTCGACCAGCCCGTCCTCGGCCATCTTGAGGGCGCGCCGCCACGGGTAGACCTCGAGCCTGCACTGCGCCTTGATCAGCTTGCACACCGCACGAATGGTGTCCGACATGGGGCCCGCCGCGACGCCGTTCTCGGCGTAGGTGAAGGGCGGGAACGGATCCATCACGAACGTCATCACATCCGCCGTCGCGCTCGCGCTGAAGACGGCGATGGCCAGGCCGGCGACGAGTCGCCGCCGCACTTGTGCGAGTACTGCTTGCATGCTGGCTCCTTGCCGCGCGCGAGCGTTTTTCAGTTGGTCGCCGGCATCACGCCGTACTTATCGGCGATCTCGCGGACCTTGCCGCTCTTGATGAGTTGACGCAGAGCCGCGTTGAATTCGCGCGCCTGCTGCTCGCTGACCTTCTTCTTCGACAGGCCGATGCAGAACTCGGTCTTGCTGACGATGCCGACGAGCTTCAGATCGGGAATGTTTTCGCGGCGAATCAGATGGTTGGCGACATCGACATCGCTGATCACCGCGCCGAGCTCGCCGTAATGCCGGCCGCTCAGCTTCTTGAACATCGTCAAGCGGTCGGCCTCGACGATCATCTTCACGCCCGGCGCGGCGCTCGAGACCGCCTCGGCCGCCCTCGACGCGGCCGACGGCCCGAAGGCGCCGACGCTGTAGCCCGCCAGATCGGCCGGCAGCCGGTAGGCGAGCGTGGACGACTGATGCACATAGACGCCGAACGCCGACTCGACGATCGGCGGGCTCATGTAGAACGACTGCTCGCGCTCGGCGATATTCGACACCACATAGATGCCGTCGACAAAGCCGTCCTCGGCGAGCTTCAGCGCGCGCCGCCAGGGGTAGACCTCGACCTTGCACTGCGCCTTGATCGCCTCGCAGACTGCCCGCATCGTGTCGGGCAAGGGCCCCGTGGCGACGCCGTTTTCCTCGACGGTGTACGGGGCGAAGGGGTGGGAAACGAAGCTCATGCTCGCGCTCTGCGCGAAGCCGCCGCTCGCGGCCGAGAGTGCCGCTGCAGCGACGATGAGCCGCCGTGCCGCCGAGCTCGGGTCGTCTCTCATTCCTGTCTCCTCGGCGAAGCATGCACCGTCAACCAGCGCTAGGCAACACCCGGGGCTCATGCAATCATCGCCATTGCCTCGCTGCGCGGGTCCGGCGCGCGTCTGCGACCGTGGAGGTGATTCTCGGATGCGATTGAAGCTGCGCCTGTCCATCGTGCTGGCCGTGGTCGGCGGGTTGCTGCTTCCGGCGCTGGTCGGAAGCCTGTTGACACTCAACTACCAGGAGCGCGCCCTGGCGTCGCGCCTCGTCGCGGACCACGCGCGCATCACCGAGATCCTCGCGCTCGGCATCGAGGAGCCACTGTGGAATGTCAGCCCCGACGTGGCACGCCCGCTCTTCGATTCGGTGCTCGGCGACGAGCGCGTCGTCAGCGCGCTCGTGCGCGACGCCAAGTTCGGCGTGTTCTTGTCGCGCGAGTATCCCGAGCGGCGCAAAGGCCGCCAGTTCAAGCTGCGGCACGACGTCCTGCGCAGCGGCATCGTCATCGGCGACGTGCAGGTCGAAATGGACAGCGGTCAATTCCAGGCCGAAGTCGCCGACTCACGCGCGATCTTCGCGCTGACCGTGCTCGGCCAGTTGCTGCTCAGCGTGCTGCTGATCGTCGCGCTGTTGAATGTGCGCCTGCTCAAGCCGATCCGCCGCTTGATGCGCGAGTCGGATCGCTTGGCGCGGCGTGACCTCGCCGAGCCTTTCGTCTGGCATCGCGACGACGAGCTCGGCACGCTCGGCTCGGGTCTCGAGCGCACACGCCAGGCGTTGCGCGCGCTGTTCGACGAACTCGAGGCGAAGAACCGCCAGCTCGAAGACGACATCGCGCAGCGCATCCGCATCGAAGAGGAGCTCAAGCGCCATCGCGAGCATCTCGAAGAGCGCATCGCCGAGCGCACCGCCGAGCTGTCGGTCGCGAAGGAGCGCGCCGAGGTCGCCAACCAAGCCAAGAGCGCGTTCCTCGCGAGCATGAGCCACGAGCTGCGAACGCCGCTGAACGCGATCCTCGGTTATGCGCAGCTGCTGCAAATGGCCAAGGGGCTGGACGAGCGCACCGCCACCGGCCTCGCGACGATCCAGCACAGTGGCGAGCTGCTGCTGACCCTGATCAACGACATCCTCGACTTGTCGACGATCGAGGCCGGTAAGGTGATGCTGTATCCGGATGCGATCGTGCTGCGCGATTTCCTGCACACGATCGCCGACGTGATCCGCATCAAGGCGCAGGAGAAGGCCCTGCTGTTCACGCTCGCAGCGGCGAGCGACCTGCCGCAGGCGGTGCGCGCCGACGAGAAGCGGTTGCGCCAGGTGCTGCTGAATCTGCTGAGCAACGCGGTCAAGTTCACCGAGCATGGGCATGTCGCGCTGCGGGTGTCGGCGCTGACGGTGGGCACGGCCGGCGCGCGCTTGCGCTTCGAGGTCGAAGACAGCGGCATCGGCATCGCCGCCGATCAGCTTGAAACGATTTTTCTTCCGTTCGAGCAGGCACCCCAGGTGCAGCGCCGCTTCGGCGGCACGGGCCTCGGCCTGTCGATCAGCCGCGAGCTGCTCGGGCTGATGGGCAGCGACATCGGTGTCGAAAGCCACGTAGGCGTCGGCAGCCGCTTCTGGTTCGACATCGATCTGGCGATCGAGAGTGCCGACGCCGTCGCGGCAGCCACATCGAAGGCCGGCGTTATCACCGGCTATCACGGTCCGCGGCGCCGGCTGCTCGTCGTCGACGACGTCGACGCGGGGCGCGCGCCGCTCGTCGACTTCCTGCGCTCGCTCGGCTTCGACGTCGACGAAGCGAACAACGGCGAGACCGCGCTCGCGCAGGCGCAAGCACGAGCCCCCGATCTGGTGTTGATGGACACCGTGATGCCGCTGATGGACGGGCTCGAAGCGACGCGGCGGCTGCGCGCGATCGATGGTCTGCGCGCAACGCCGGTCATCGCGATCTCGGCCAGTGCATCGCCCGCGGACCAGCACAAAAGCCTTGCCGTCGGCGCCAACGTGTTTCTCTCCAAGCCGATCGACCTGCACCGGCTGCTGGTCGAGATCGGCGCACTGTTGCAGCTGAGCTGGACCGCCGACTCGGACGAGGCGCTGAGCGCGCCCGGCGAGCTGCGCGTGCCGCTGGTGCCGCCGCCGCCGCACGAGCTCGAGGCGCTGTACCGCCTCGCCAAAACGGGCAACATGCGCAGCATCCGCGAATGTGCCGATCGCCTCGCGACGCTGAGCGACGTGTACCGACCGTTCGCCGAGCGACTGCATTTGCTGGCCGACCGATTCCAGTCGCGCGCGATTCTCGACCTCGTTGTGCAGTACCGCGAGCCGCACTCGGCGGCCTGAGACCTGCCTGAAGGAGTGGACCGATGTACAGAGCCGCCGCCATCGTCGCCTTCGCGTTCTTCATGCTGACGGCGCCTGCCATCGCGCAGCCCGATGTCTATCCGTCGCACCCGGTGACGCTGGTCAGTCCGTATCCGCCGGGCGGCGGTGTCGACATCTTGCTGCGCGCGCTGGTCGGCCCTTGGCAGCGCGCGCTGAAGCAGCCCATCGTCGTCAGCTACCGCACCGGCGCGGCCGCGGCGCTGGGCACCGCGTCGGTCGCCAACGCGACGCCCGACGGCTATACGGTGATGATCGGCGCCGCGTCGACCGTCACGATCCCCGAGGTCGACAGGCTGCTCGAGCGGCCAACGTCGTACGCGCTCGACCAGCTCGTCGGCGTCGCGCTGCTGAGCTCCGAGCCGACGCTGCTGATCGTCCATCCGTCGCTGCCAGTGAAGACGGCGCGAGATTTCATCGAGCTGGCGCGCGCCCACCCGGGTGAGCTCGTCGTCTCGTCGGGCGGCTACTACGGTCCGTCGCATCTGCCGATCCTGTTGCTCGAGCGCGCTGCCGGTGTGCGCTTCAAGCATCTCGTGGGCACCGGCGGCGGACCGGCGATGACGGCCGTGCTGAGCGGGAATTCGGTCGCCTACGCGGCGCAGCCGAACGTCGCGACGCCGCACATCCTCGCCGGCCGCGCGCGCGTGTTGGCGCATTGGGGAACCAAGCGCCTGCCGGCGTTCCCCGACCTGCCGTCGTTCAAGGAGCTCGGCATCGACGTCGAGTTCTACGACTGGTTCGCGGTGTTCGCTCCGGCGAAGACCCCGGCCGCCGTAATCAAGGTGTTGCAGGACAGCTTGCGCCAGGCCGCACACGACGCCGAGTTCGTCGCTGAGATGCAGCGCGTCAACCAGAGCATCGAATACCGCGACGGCGACGAGTTCCAGGCCTGGTATCAGCGCGAGAAGAAGTGGCGCGTCGACGCGGTGCGCGCCATCGGCAAGATCGACGTCAACCCCAAGCAGTGACGCCGATGAAGGCCGGGCTGCGGATCAAGATCGTTTGCATCGCGACCGGCGTGATGCTGTTCTCGATGGGCGCGATCATCGCTTCGAGCAGCTATTTCTTCACCGACGAATACACGACGGCGCTCGAGTCGCGGTCGCTGGCCATCGGCAAGAGCGTGAAGATCCAGCTCGAGCGGTTGCTGCGGCTGACCTTCGGCATTCGCGTCGAAGACCTGATCGGCTTCGACCAGCAGTGCGCGGACATCGTCAAGACCTACGCCGGCATCCGCTTCGCGATGGTCGTCGGGCAGACGAACCGCGTGGTCTTCCACAATGATCCGGCTCGCGTCGGCGAGACCGTGAGCGACCCGGTGCTGCTCGGCGCGATCGGCGAGCGGCGCGAAACGATCACGCACCACAGCATCGACGGCGTCGCGGTGCTGAGCGCGGTGATCCCGGTCTATCGCAATGCCGATCAATACGCCGCGAGCGTCGTCGTCGGCTTCGACGCCGATGTGATCCCGGGCAAGGCGCGGCGGATGCTGCTCTTTGATCTGGGCGTCGGGCTGCTCTTCTTCGTCGTCGGCAGTGTGGTGCTGCTGGCCGCGCTGTCGGTGTTCGTCACCAGTCCGCTGTCGCGCCTGGTGCGCGCGATCGAGGGCTTGCGCGCGGGCAGCGCAGACGCGACGCGGCGTGTGGCAATCGATTCGCAAGACGAGATCGGCCAGCTCGCCGCGGCGTTCAATGAGCTGATGGCCGAGCTCGAACGCACCACCGTGTCGAAGCGCCACCTCGAGCAGGAGGTCGCGGAACGCAAGCGCGCGCAAGCGGTGCTCGACGAGCGCTCGCTCGAGCTGGCGCGCTCGAATGCCGAGCTCGAGCAGATGGCGTACGTCGCGTCGCACGACCTGCAGGAACCGCTGCGCATGGTCACGAGCTACATGCAGCTGATCGAGCAGCGCTACCAGCACCGGCTCGACGCCGACGCGCACGAGTTCATCGGCTACGCCGTCGACGGTGCCAAGCGCATGCAGGCGCTGATCAGCGACCTGCTGACCTTCTCGCGCGCCGGTCATGCCAAGCCCTTCGTGCCGATCGACTGCGCACAAGTGCTCGACAGCGTTGTCCGCGATCTACAGCTCAGCATCGCCGAGAGCGGCGCGCAGATCACATGCAGCACGATGCCGACCGTCGTCGGCGACGCGACGCAGCTGTCGCAGGTGTTCCAGAACCTGCTCGCCAACGCGATCAAGTTCCGCGGCGCAGCGCCACCGGCGATCGACGTGCGCTGCGAAGCCACCGATCACGCGTGGCGCTTTTCGGTCAGCGACAACGGCATCGGCATCGCGCCCGAATACTACGAGCGCATCTTCGTGCTGTTCCAGCGCCTTCACGGCTGGCGCAACTACCCCGGCACCGGCATCGGCCTGGCGATCTGCAAGAAGATCATCGAGCGCCATGGCGGCGACATCTCGGTGCGCTCGGCGCCCGGCCAGGGATCGACCTTTACCTTCACGATTCCGCGTGCTGCCGAGCACGCATTGCACATCGATTGACCCTGCGCTGCCCTTGCTCTATAAGAACCTTTCCCGTGCAGGGAGTCGGCGAAGTCGCCCGCAGTGACGGCAGTTCGTGGAAGGGGACAACCCCATGAATGCGCGAATCTCGTTGCGGTTGCTGTGCGCAGCTGTATTCGCATTCCCCTGTATCGACAGCGTTGCCGCCGACACCACACTCGCCCAGGCCGCGCCGGCCAGCCAGGTCGCTGCATCGGCGCCAGCGCGACGACCCGGGGTCGACGTGAGCGTCGTCAAGCAGGGCACCTTGGTGCCGCCTCGGGTCGTGCCGCCGTGCAAGCCGGGCGCCTGCCCCTTCGCCGGACAGACGGTGACGGTGCTCGCGTTCATTGGCCAGCCGATCACCGGCGCCGTGCACGAAGTGAAAGACGAATTCGAAGCCGCCACCGGCGCCAAGCTCGACATCGTCGAGGTCTCGTTCAACGAGCACTTCGACAACTTCATTTCCGATGTGACCAATCGAGTCGGCAAGTACGACACGACGATGGCCGGCGCGTGGTGGCTCGGCGAGCTGGTGGCGGGCGACTTCATCGTCCCCTACGACAAGTTCTACAGCGATCCGCGCTTTCCGAAGTGGAGCATCGACAACGTGCTGCCCGGGCCGCGCAGCCTGCTCGAATACGAAGGCAAGAAATACATGGTGGCCAACGACCACGACGGCCAAGTCATGTACTACCGGCGCGATCTCTTTGCCGATGCGCAGCATCAAGCCGCGTTCAAGAAGAAGTACGGCTACGCGCTCGCGGTGCCGACAACCTGGGACCAGTTTCGCGACATCGCCGAGTACTTCAACGGCAAGGACCTGAACGGCGACGGGGTGCCCGATCACGGTGTGTCGCTGCACCTGAAGGTCGGCGAGCAAGGCATGTTCCATTTCATGTCGTTCTCGGCGCCCTTCGTCATCGGCCCCGACAACTCGAAGCTGTACTGGTTCGATCCGCAAACGATGAAGCCGCTGATCGAAAGCCCCGGCCATGTGAAAGCGCTGAAGACGCTGATCGAGATCGCCAAGTACGGACCGAAGGAGATGGCGAACTGGGACATCGGCAAGAGCTGGGATCACTTTCTCGCCGGCCGCGCGGCGCTGACCTTCACCTGGGGCAACGTCGGCGGGCTGGCGCAGGAACCGGGCAGCAAGATCAAGGGCAAGGTGGGCACGGCGCATATCCCGGGCACTCGCGAGTACTACAGCATCGTGCAGAAGAAATGGGTCAAGACGGCCCAGCCCAATCTCGTCGGCAACGTCACCGGCGGCTCATGGGCCGGCGTGATTTCGAAGTATGCGAAAGCGCCCGAAGCAACCTACTACCTGCTCGCGCTGATGGCCAACAAGGACAAGTCGCTGGTCTATGCCGCACGCGGCTGGGACGGCATCGATCCCGGTCGACTCAGCCATTTCTTGCCGCCGCATGGCAGCGCGAAGATCGAAGACTATCTGCGCTTCGGCTGGGACGAACGCGACGTCCGCCAATACCTGCAGGCGTATTACGACAACTTCCGCAACAAGCTGCAGATGCCCTTCTTGCGCATCCCCGGCACCTTCAGCTATTGGCGCACGCTCGACGTGCACCTGGCCGAAGCGATGAACGGGCAGTTGAGCCCCGAGGCGGCGCTGAAGGCCACCGCAGTCGACTTCGAGGAGATCACGATCCGTCTCGGGCGCGATCGGCAGAAGCGGGCGTATACCGCGTCGATGGGGTTGTGACGTGTGTGCGGCTGCGATCTTGGCAACGAGGACGCGCTCGCTCGCGTGTTGGATCAGAGCCGCGCTCATCGGTGCTTGCGCGATCCCCGTGCCGTCGCTGGCCCAGAAAACGGCGGGCTTCGACGCCAGCGTCGTCAAGACCGGGGAGCTCGTTCCGCCACGCGTGGTTCCACCTTGCAAGCCCGGCGCCTGCCCGTTTGCCGGCCAGAGCGTGACGGTGCTCGCGTTCACCGGCAAAGTGATCACGCGGCCGGTTCATGAATTGAAGGACGAGTTCGAGGCCGCCACCGGCGCCAAGCTCAATATCGTCGAGGTCCCGTACAGCGAGTTCTTCGACAACTTCATCTCCGATGTGTCCAACCGCACCGGCAAGTACGACGCGGCACTTGCCGGCGCCTGGTGGCTCGGCGACTTGGTGGCGGGCGACTACATCGTGTCCTACGACAAGCTCTACAACGACCCGCGCTTTCCCAAGTGGGACATCGCAGACGTGTTGCCCGCGTCGCGCAGCCTGCTCGAATACGCGGGGAAGAAATACATGGTCGCCAACGACCACGACGGCCAGGTCATGTACTACCGCCGCGACTTGCTCGCTGAGCCGAGGCACCAAGCCGAGTTCAAGAAGAAGTACCGCTATGCCCTCGCCGTGCCGAAGACCTGGGAGCAGTTTCGCGATGTCGCCGAGTACTTCAACGGCAAGGATCTGAACGGCGACGGCATGCCCGACCATGGCGTGTCGCTGCCGCTGAAGGTCGGCGCTCAGGGCATGTTCCACTTCATGTCGTTCTCGGCGCCGTTCGTCATCGGACCGGGGAACCCGAAGCTCTACTGGTTCGACCCACAGACGATGAAGCCGCTGATCGAAAGCCCCGGCCATGTGCGCGCGCTGAAGGTGCTGGTCGATCTGGTGAAGTTCGGGCCCAAGGAAATGCTCAACTGGGACCTCGGCAAGAGCTGGGACCACTTCCTCGAGGGACGCGCCGCGCTGACCTTCACCTGGGGCGACCTCGGCGCCTTGGCGCAGCAGGAAGGCAGCCGGGTCAAGGGCAAGGTCGGCGTGGCACCGATGCCGGGCACCAGCGAGCACTACAGCGTCACGCAGCGCAAGTGGATCCGAACCGAGCTGCCGAACCAGGTCGGCAACGTCACCGGAGGGTCATGGGCCGGCGTGATTTCCAAGTATTCGAAGTCGCCCGAAGCGACCTACTACCTGTTGGCGCTGATGGCGACCAAGGAGAAGTCGCGCGTGTATGCAGTGCGCGGCTGGGACGGCATCGACCTCGGACGCCGCTTTCATTTCCTGCCGCCGCAGGGCAGCGCGAAGATCGACGACTACTTGGCGGCCGGCTGGAACGAGGCCGACATCCGCGACTACAGCCGTGCCTACTACGACACCTTCACCAACCCCCTTCAGCTTCCTTACCTGCGCATTCCCGGCGCATTCAACTACTGGCAGGTGCTCGATGTGCATCTGGGCGAAGCGGTGAACGGCCAGCTCGACGCGGCCGCTGCGCTGAAAGCCGCAGCCATCGACTTCGAGGAAATCACCATCCGCCTCGGTCGCGAGCGCCAGCGCCGCGCCTACAAGGCGTCGCTCGGACTCTGAGATGAGCGCCGTGCCGGAATCGCTGCACTTGCACTGGAAGTCGCTGGGCATCGGCGCCAAGCTCACGCTGGCGTTCGGTGCGCTGGCAGGGGTGACGGTGATGGTCGCGACGCTCGCGTTCGTGGCCGGCCGACGCGCGACCGACGACATCGTGTTGACCGAGAGCGTGCGCGGGCCGGCGTCGCTCGCGTCGGCACAGGCCCAGGCCAGCCTGCTGCGGATGCAGCTGCATGTGCGCGGCTATCTGGTGCTGAGCGACCCGACCGACATCGAGCAATATCAGGCCGCGCGGCGCGCGTTCGAGCAAAGCCTCGCGTCGTTGCAGGCGATGTCGGCCAACTGGCCCGAGGGCGACGCGGCGCGCTCGTTGGCCGAGCTGAACCAGACCTACGCGCGCTGGCTCGAGCTGCCGCAGCAGCTGTTCGAGCTGCACGACAACCCGTTGCAGAACCGGCCGGCGCTGCGGCTCGCACGGGTCGAGGTGCAAGGACTGCGGGTGCAGATCATGGACGGCATCGACTCGATGATCGAGCTGCAAAAAAAGCGTGAGGACTCTGCCCGCAATCGCCAGCTGCTCGCCGACCTGCTCGGCTTCCAGACCACCTTCGACGCGATGGCCACCAACCTGATGGCCTACGGCGCGTCGGGCGAGCTCAACTTCAAGCTCGGCTACGGCCCACAGCTCGCGACCAACGCTGCGATATGGAACACGCTGTCGAGCAAGAACGCGCAGCTGTCCGCCGAGCAGCGGGCGCGCCTGACCGTGATCGCCCAGCAGCGCGCTGCGGTCGCCGAGCTCGCGTTGCGGATCGTCGCCATCCTCAACGGCGAGCACGCCTACGAAGACCTCTACCTGTACCGCACCCAAGTTGCGCCGCAGGCCGAGGCACTGCTGGAGCTGCTCTCCAAGGTGACGGCGCAGCAGCAGGCCCAATTGCAGAGCGGCCTTGCGCGCGCCCGCCAAAGCCTCGCGACGGCGCAGCTGCAGACCGGCGCCGGCGGGCTGCTCGCAGTCGCATTCGCGGTGGCGATGGTGTTTCTGTTCCGCCGCAACATCGTCGGGCCGGTACACCGGCTGACCGGTGTGGCCGAGCAGGTCGCGGCCGGCGACCTGACGGCGCGCGCGGCGCTCGAGTCGCACGACGAGATCGGCGTGCTCGCCACGAGCATCAACACGATGACGCAGCGTCTGGCCGAGACGATCGCTCACCTGGAGACGGTATTCGCCGAAGCGCAGCGCGCGAAAGACGCCGCCGAAGTCGCGAATCGCGCCAAGAGCACTTTCCTCGCGACGATGAGCCACGAGCTGCGCACCCCCCTCAACGCGGTGCTCGGCTATGCGCAGATCCTGCAGCGCGAGCCGGGACTCAACGAGCGCGCGACGACCGGCCTCGCGACGATCCGGCGCAGCGGCGAGCATCTGCTCGCGCTGATCAACAGCGTGCTCGACTTGGCGCGCATCGAGGCCGGCAAGGTCGAGCTGTTTCCCGACAGCGTCAGCCTGCCGGGTCTGCTGCGCAACGTCACCGATGTCATCCGCATCAACGCGCAGGACAAGGACCTGATGTTCAGCTTCGAGGCGCCGCACGACCTGCCGAGCATCGTGCGCGCCGACGAGAAGCGGCTCGGGCAGGTGCTGCTCAATCTGCTGAGCAACGCAGTCAAGTTCACCGAGCGCGGGCGCGTCAGCCTGCGCGTGCAGCGCCTCGCGAGCAGCGACGACTCGGCGTGCCTGCGCTTCGCGGTCGAAGACACCGGCATCGGCATCGCGCACGAGCAAATCGCGACGATCTTCCGGCCCTTCGAGCAGGCGAGCGAAGTGCAGCGGCGCTACGGCGGAACCACGTCGAAAGCGAGCTCGGCCGCGGCAGCCGATTCTGGTTCGACCTCGACCTGCCGCTCGCGCATGCGGCATCGCCGCTCGTGCAGACCGCGCAGGACGACATCATCAGCGGCTACCGCGGGCCACGGCGCAAGGTGCTGGTGGTCGACGACGTCGTCGGAAACCGCGCGACGCTGATCGACCTGCTGGCGCCGCTCGGCTTCGAGATGTACCAGGCCGAGGACGGCGAGAGCGGGCTTCAGCAAGCGCTCGCGCTGCAGCCCGACCTGATCTTGATGGACACGGTGATGCCCGGAATGGACGGCCTCGAAACGACGCGCCAGATGCGCTTGCACAGCGCGCTGCGCAAGGTGCCGGTGATCGCCGTGTCGGCCAGCGCGTCGGCGGCGGACCAGCAGCGAAGCCTCGCCTGCGGCGCCAACGTCTTCCTGTCCAAGCCGATCGACCTCGACACCTTGCTCGCCGAAATCGGCAGCCTGATGCAGCTCGAATGGATTCGCCAGGCGCGCCCGGCGAGCCCCGCGATCGACGCCGTCCAAGCACCGCTCGTCACGCCGCCGGCACAAGAACTCGAAGTGCTGTACCACCTCGCGAAGATCGGCAACATGCACAGCATCCGCTTGCGCGCCGATCATCTGGCAACGCTCGACGCGGCCTATCTGCCGTTCGCGCAGCGCCTGCGCCATCTGGCCGATCGGTTCCAGTCGCGCGCGATCCTCGACTGGGTATCGAGGCTGCGTAATAGCAGCTCCGGGCGGGAAAGCCAACCCCCCGCACGCCCGGCGGCAGGTCTATAGTTGAAGCGGCGTCACCGATGGTGACGAGGAGTCGGCCATGGCTTCCCAAAGAACCGTCAGGGCCATAGAGATCCTGATGGTCGAAGACAACCCGGGCGATGTGCGGCTGACCCGCGAAGCGCTGAAGGGTGGCAAGGTGTGGAACCAACTGAACGTCGTCGAAGACGGCGTGGCTGCGCTCGACTACCTGTACAAGCGCGCGCCGCACCAGCTCGCGGCGCGGCCCGACCTGGTGCTGCTCGACTTGAATCTGCCGAAGAAGGATGGCCGCGAAGTGCTGTCGGCGATCAAGTCCGATCCGGCGTTGAAGACGATTCCGGTCGTGATCCTCACGACGTCGCAAGCCGAGGAAGACGTGCTGCGCGCCTACAACCTGAACGCCAACTGCTACGTGACGAAACCGGTCGACTTCGACCAGTTCACGCGCATCGTGCAGACGATCGAAGAGTTTTGGCTGACCGTCGTGACGCTGCCGCCGAAATGACGCAAGCGCCGATCAAGGTCCTGTTAATCGAAGACAACCCGGCCGACGCGCGGTTGATCGAGTTCATGCTCGCCGAAGCGAATGGCCTGCGCTTCGAGTTCAGCTGGGTCGACAGTCTCACCGCGGGCATCGCGCGATTGCGCACCGACAACCTCGACGTCGTGCTGCTCGACCTCGGCCTGCCCGAAAGCACCGGCCTCGAAACGCTGCAGCGGCTGCTCGCCGGCACGCGCGTTCCGACGCTCGTCGTGCTGAGCGGACTCACCGACGAGGGCGTCGCGGTGCAGGCGCTGCAGTCGGGGGCGCAGGACTATCTCGTCAAGGGTCAGGTCGACAGCGCCTTGCTGATCCGCGCGATCCGCTATGCGATCGGCCGCAACCAGGCCGAAGAAGCGCTGCGTGTGGCGCATGCCGAGCTCGAAGGTCGGGTCGCGGAGCGCACGGCGGAGCTCGCGCACGCGATCGATGCGCTGCACGCCGAGATCAACGAGCGCAAGCGCGCCGAAGAAGAGCTGCGCAGCCACCGCGACCACCTCGAAGACCTGGTGAAAGAGCGCACCGTCGAGCTGAGCGCGGCGAAGGAACGCGCCGAGGTCGCCAACCATGCGAAGAGCGCGTTCCTCGCCAACATGAGCCACGACTTGCGCACGCCGCTGAACGGCATCCTCGGCTTCGCGCAGATCCTGCAATGGGACAAGGCGCTGAACGAGCGCCAGCTCACCGGCATCAACGCGATCCGCCAGAGCGGCGAGCATTTGCTGACGCTGATCAACGACATCCTCGACCTGGCGAAGATCGAGGCCGGCAAGTTCGAGATCTTTCCGGTCGACGTCGACCTCGACAAGTTCTTCAACGTCATCGCGAGCATCATTCGCGTCAAGGCCGAGCAGAAGCCGGCGCTGCAATTCATCTGCGACCTCGCGCCCGACCTGCCGCCGGCGATTCATGCCGATGAGCGGCGCTTGCGCCAGGTGGTGC
>VBCQ01000080.1:2643-11146 GCA_005882155.1 Betaproteobacteria bacterium | reverse complement strand
GTCGGGAATCGTGCGCGGCGACGCGGCCGGCAGGGCTGCGCTGCGCAGTCGCTCCTTGTACTTGCGCTGCATCTCACCGGCACGCACGGCGGAACGCTGTTCGATGGCGGAGAACTCGAGGCCCATTTCTTCGAGCGCGTCCATCACCTGCGCGCCGTGGCCGAGTCCGGCCGTGACTTCGCTGACGACGATGTCGCACACGCCGACCGGCCCGCTGCCGAGCGCCATGCGCAAGCAGGCTTCAGCGGCATCGGCTCGGGCGTCGTCGCCGAGGAGATCAATGAGGACGGAGGTGTCGACGGCGATCAGCAGGCTTCCACTGGATCGCCCGGCGCGCGGCCGCGCAGCTCGCGCATGATGTCGTCGGTGGTCACGCCCTCCGGCAGCTTGAATCTGCCGCGAGCCCGCGAGATCGCGTCATCGACGTTCTTGCGCAGGATGATGCGGCTGCCGTCGAGCTCGACCTTCAGCAGGGTGCCCTTGGTCAGACCCAGTGCGTCGCGCACGGCCTTCGGAAGAGTGATCTGACCGCGTTCCGCAACGGTGGCTTCCATTGCGAACTCCTGAAGTAGGTATGCATCAATTGTACATACCCAATCAGGCATACTCAAGGGGCGCTGGCGGGTTTCTCCGGTGCAACGGGCTGCGAGGCGGCGGGCTCGGGCGCGGAGGCTGCCGACGCGGCAGGCTCCGGTGCCGACGCAGCGGCTGACGCGGCTGATGCGGCTGCGGCGGCCGCAGCAGCCACGGCCGCCTCGACCGCGATCCGCTGCTCGACCTGGGTGCAGCCGTCGACCATGCGCTGGCCGAGCTTGCTGTTCATCAGCATCGACTTGGTCGGGATCTGCAGCCACACGACGCCGGCCTTCTTGTCTTCAAGGCGCACCGCGCCGGTCGTTGTCTCGGCTGGCACCATGCTGTAGCTCAGGTTCTTGAAGCGCAGCTTGAATCGGCCGGGCTGGCCGTCGAGCGGCGCGATGCTGACGAGCTGGTTGAACTCGCATTGCGCGTCGCCGGTGAGCACGCGGGCAGCGATGTCGAGCTGCGCCTGCGTGATCGCCTCGACTGTTTCGGCGGCAAGCACCTTGCCGCTGGCTTCGGACTTTTTCTTCTTGCTCGCAGCAGACGCTTTCGCCGCGGGTTTCGAGGCGGCGGGCTTGGGCGCGGGCGCAGCCGTTTGCGCGAGCGCGCTGCCGCCGACCGAGCAGGCGATGAACAGAGCAAGAGCGCGATGGATCATGCGGTGCCCTCGGGTTCGAAGAAAGCTTCGCGCACTTGTGCCGGCAGCGGCTGGCCGGTGCGCTCGGCGCGCTCGAGGACCTGCCAGAAGTAGCGGTAGCTCGCGCGGTCGTGCAAAGTGTCGCGGTGACGGATCGGTGCCCAGTCGGCCGCATGTGCGGCGCTGATGATGTCGATCGCTTGATCGACCTCGGCCGCAGTCGGCGCGAAGGCTTCGACGATCGGTCGAATCTGGCTCGGGTGGATGCTCCACATCCGCGTGTAGCCGAGCTGCCGGCAGGCCTTCTCGGCCGCCTCGGCAACGGCGGAGCGGTCGCTGAATTCGGTGACGACGCTGTGCGACGGCGTCTTGCCGTGCGCGTGGCACGCGGCCGCGATCTCGAGCTTGGCGCGCAGCACCAGCGGATGCATGAACTGGCCGCTCGCGCTCATTGCCGAAGCGGGGATCGCGCCGCGATGTGCGGAGACGAAATCCATCAAGCCGAACGACAGCGACTCGACTCGCGGATGCGCCGCGATCGCGTCGACATCGCGCAGGGCGCCATGGGTTTCGATGAGGAGATGCAGCGGGAAGCGACGGCCAGCGCCGTGCACGCGAATGACGTGATCGATCTCATCGCAGGCGCGCGTGACATCGGCCAAGTCGCGCGGCTTCGGCACCATCAAGTACGCGAGGCGCTCGCCGGCGATGCGCGCGATCGTCTCGACCTCATGCTCGAACGCCGGATGATCAACCGGGTGGACGCGTGCGCCGACGCGGCCGTGCCGGTTCAGCGGCGACATCACGAGCTCGGCGACCATGTGCGCATGCTCGACTTCGCCGCCGATCGGCGCGCCGTCTTCGCAATCGAGCGTCACATCGAACACCGGCCCGAGCTCGGCTTGCAACTCGAGGCTCTTGCGCATCCGCGCTTCGACGCCCGCGTAGTGATCGCAGACCGGAATCGACGCGGCCGTTTCGCCGGCGTCGAACAGTGCCTCGCGCGGGTGGACCATCAGAGCAAGTGCTTGACGCCTTCCTGTTCTTCTTGCAGTTCCTTCAGTGTGAGGTTGACGCGCTCCTGGCTGAACGCGTCGATCGTCAGGCCTTCGACCAGCGTGTACTCGCCGCCCGCTGTCGTGACCGGGAAGCCGAACATCGTGTCCTTCGGGATGCCGTACTGGCCATCCGACGCGATGCCCATCGTGACCCACTTGCCGTTGCTGCCGAGCGCCCAGTCGCGCATGTGATCAATCGCGGCGTTGGCGGCCGACGCGGCCGACGACAGGCCGCGCGCTTCGATGATCGCCGCGCCGCGCTTGCCGACGGTGGGCAGGAAGGTGTTCTTGTTCCAGTCGTCGTCGTTGATCATGTCCCTCACGCTCTTGCCGTCGATGGTGGCGAAGCGGTAGTCGGCGTACATCGTCGGCGAGTGGTTGCCCCACACGGTGAGCTTCTCGATGCTCGCCACCGGCTTGCCGGTCTTGGCGGCAATCTGCGACAGCGCGCGGTTGTGATCGAGGCGCAGCATCGCGGTGAAGTTCTTGCGCGGCAGGTCGGGTGCGCTCTTCATTGCGATGTAGGCGTTGGTGTTGGCCGGGTTGCCGACGACAAGAACCTTGACGTTGCGCGACGCGACGGCGTTAAGCGCCTTGCCTTGCGCGGTGAAGATCTGAGCGTTGGCAGCGAGCAGATCCTTGCGCTCCATACCCGGGCCGCGCGGACGAGCGCCGACGAGCAGTGCGTAATCGGTGTCCTTGAATGCGGTGTTCGCGTCACCATGCGCTTCCATGCCGGCGAGCAGCGGGAACGCGCAGTCTTCGAGCTCCATCATCACGCCCTTGAGTGCCTTCTGCGCTTTCTCGTCGGGGATCTCGAGCAGCTGCAGGATGACCGGCTGGTCCTTGCCCAGCATCTCGCCGGAAGCGATACGGAACAGCAGCGCATAGCCGATCTGGCCAGCGGCGCCGGTGACGGCGACACGAACGGGTTTCTTGCTCATGGGGAACTCCGGAAGAGGATGAAAAAGAAGGGAAACCGGTGAGGGCGCAACAGGCAGGCTGATGCCATGCAGCCGCAGAGAGCGAAAGTGTAGGTCACTCGTGTGCCAATGGCCTGCCAGTCTAAGGGTCAACCCGAGGTCGGTCAATACTCTTATGTCTTACATAAGACATAAGTCAACTTTCGTCGACAGCGCACCCGTCCTGTGCTGCAATTCATGCCATGGCTGCCGCAGTTCCTCCGTCGGGTGCCGTCGCGCCGGCGGGTCGTCCGGGCGACGGAGATGCGCCGGCGTTCAGCCCGCTCTACCAGCAAATCAAGACGCTGATCACGCGCAGCCTCGAGGCCGGCGAATGGCGTCCCGGCGAAGCGATCCCGAGCGAAATGGAACTTGCCGCGCGCTTCAAGGTGAGCCAGGGCACGGTGCGCAAAGCGATCGACGAGCTCGCCACCGACAACCTGCTGGTGCGCCGTCAAGGTAAGGGCACGTTCGTCGCGACGCATGCCGAGCAGAAGGTGCAGTTTCGCTTCCTGCGTCTGACCCCAGACGACGGCGAGCCGGCCGGTGCCCAGCGCCGCTTCATCGATTGCCGGCGCCTGCGTGCGCCGTCGGACATCGCCCGCGCGCTCGACCTCAAGTCGGGCGACGCGGTGGTGCAGATCCGCCGCGTGCTGTCGTTTCGCGGCGCGCCGGTGGTGCTCGACGACATCTGGCTGCCCGGTCAGCTGTTCAAGGGCCTGACCGCCGAGCGGCTGAGCGACTACCGCGGGCCGATGTACGGCTTGTTCGAGGCCGAGTTCGGTGTGCGGATGATTCGCGCCGAAGAAAAGATCCGCGCTGTCGCGGCCGATGCGGGCGCCGGCGAGCTGCTCGGGTTGCCGGCGGGGACGCCGCTGCTGAGTGTCGAGCGGCTCTCGCTGACCTACGGCGACAAGCCGGTCGAGCTGCGCCGCGGTCTCTACAACACGGCGTCGCATCACTATCGCAACGAGCTCAGCTGAGCGTGTCGGCGGCGCGACTGCTGCATTGCAATAAAATCTTCAGGTTTCATCCGATTACAAGGTTCGTATGGCAGAGACAACGACAAGACAACGTCCGGGAACGATGCGCCTGGTCGATGCGATCACCGGCTATCGCTACCCCGTGATGGCAATCGTTTCGATCCTCCATCGCGCGAGCGGCGTGATCATGTTCGTGCTGATGCCCTTCATCATCTGGATGTTCGACGCGAGCGTCAGCTCCGAGATCTCCTACGGGCAGTTCACCAGCGTTTTCGCGGCCGGCGTCGGTTTCCTGCCGGGCTGGTTCTTCAAGCTCATTGCACTCGCGTTGATCTGGTCGTACCTGCAGCACTTCATCGCCGGTCTGCGCCATCTGTGGATGGATGCGACGCACGCGGTCGATCTGCAGTTCGGCCGTCAATCCGCGTTCTTCTCGATCGTCGCGAGCCTGGTGCTGACGCTGGCGCTCGGCATCAAGCTGTTCTTCTTCTGAGACCTTCCATGGAACAAAACTTCGGTTCCAAGCGCACCGTCGTGGGCGCGCATTACGGGCTGCGCGACTGGTTGTCGCAACGCATCACCGCGGCCGTGATGGCGCTGTTCACGATCGTGTTGCTGCTGCAGGTGCTGTTCGGCGCCGAGATGGGCTACGACCGCTGGGCCGGCATCTTTTCATCGCAGTGGATGAAGGTGCTGACCTTCGTCGTCATCGTCTCGCTGCTGGTCCACGCGTGGGTCGGCATGCGCGATGTGTGGATGGATTACGTGAGACCGGTCGGCGCGCGACTGCTATTCCAGGTGGTCACGATCGTCTGGCTGGTGGGTTGCGCCGGATGGGCCATTCAAGTGCTGTGGAGACTGTAAAAGTGAGCTCATCCGTTCCAGTATCGAAGCGCAAGTTCGACGTGGTCATCGTCGGTGCCGGCGGCTCCGGCATGCAGGCGTCGCTTCGCCTCGCGCAAGCGGGCCTGAACGTGGCCGTGCTGTCGAAGGTGTTCCCGACCCGCTCGCACACGGTCGCGGCGCAAGGCGGCATCGGTGCGTCGCTCGGAAACATGAGCGAGGACAACTGGCACTACCACTTCTACGACACGATCAAGGGCTCCGACTGGCTCGGCGACCAGGACGCGATCGAGTTCATGTGCCGCGAAGCGGCCAATGTGGTCTACGAGCTCGAGCACCAGGGCATGCCGTTCGACCGCAACCCCGACGGCACGATCTACCAGCGTCCGTTCGGCGGCCACACGGCCAACTACGGCGAGAAGCCGGTGCAGCGCGCCTGCGCCGCCGCCGACCGCACCGGCCACGCGATGCTGCACACGCTGTACCAGCAGAACGTCAAGGCGCGCACGCAGTTCTTCGTCGAATGGATGGCGCTCGACCTGATCCGCGACACCGAAGGCGATGTCGTCGGCGTCACTGCGCTCGAGATGGAAACCGGCGACGTGCACATCCTCGAAGCCAAGTGCACCTTGCTCGCGACCGGCGGCGCGGGGCGCATCTATGCGGCGTCGACGAATGCCTTCATCAACACCGGCGACGGCCTCGGGATGGCGGCGCGCGTGGGCATCCCGCTCGAGGACATGGAGTTTTGGCAGTTCCACCCGACGGCGGTGGCCGGCGCCGGCGTGCTGCTGACCGAAGGCTGCCGCGGCGAAGGCGCGATCCTGCGCAACAGCAACGGCGAGCGCTTCATGGAACGCTATGCGCCGACGCTGAAGGATCTCGCGCCGCGCGACTTCGTGTCGCGCTGCATGGACCAGGAGATCAAGGAAGGGCGAGGCTGCGGTCCGAACAAGGACTACATCAATCTCGACATGACGCACCTCGGCGCTGAGACGATCATGAAGCGCCTGCCGAGCGTGTTCGAGATCGGTCATAACTTCGCGAACGTCGACGTCACGAAGGAGCCGATTCCGGTCGTGCCGACGATCCACTACCAGATGGGCGGGATCCCGACCAATATTCACGGCCAGGTCGTCGCGCCGAAAGGCGGCAACCCGAACGCAGTGATCAACGGCTTGTATGCCGTCGGCGAATGCTCGTGCGTCAGCGTGCACGGTGCGAACCGGCTCGGCACCAACTCGCTGCTCGACCTGCTGGTGTTTGGCCGCGCCGCCGCCAAGCACATCGTCGACAGTGCATTGAAGGACAAGGCGCACAAGGGTCTTCCGATCAACGCGGCCGACTACACGTTGGCGCGCCTCGCGAAGTACGACAGCAGCACCGCCGGCGAATACTCGCAGGACGTGGCCAATGACATCCGCAAGTCGATGCAGCAGCACGCGAGCGTGTTCCGCACCCAGGCCTTGCTCGATGAGGGCGTGCAGCAGATCAAGGCGATCGCCGAACGGGTGAAGAACATCCATCTTGCCGACAAGTCGAAGGTGTTCAACACCGCCCGCGTCGAGGCGCTCGAAGTCGAGAACCTGATCGAAGTCGCGCTCGCGACGATGATCTCTGCGGCGGCGCGCCACGAGAGCCGCGGCGCGCACACGGTGAACGATTACGGCGACACGCCAGAGCATCCGAACGGCCGCAACGACGCCGACTGGCTCAAGCACACGCTGTGGTACAGCGAGGGCAACCGGCTCGACTACAAGCCGGTGAATCTGAAGCCACTCACGGCGGAGTCGGTGCCGCCGAAAGTGCGCTCGTTCTGACAACGATTCCAGGAAACAGTCCATGACCAAGCGTGTCTTCCAGATCTACCGCTACGACCCCGACATCGACGCCAAGCCGCGGATGCAGACAATCGAGGTCGAGCTCGACGGCAGCGAGCGCATGCTGCTCGACGCGCTGATGAAGCTGAAGGCGGTCGACCCGAGCTTAAGCTTCCGCCGCTCGTGCCGCGAAGGTGTCTGCGGCTCCGACGCGATGAACATCAACGGCAAGAACGGCCTCGCGTGCCTGACCAACATGCGCACGCTGAAGGACCCGATCGTGCTGAAGCCGCTGCCCGGCCTGCCGGTGATTCGCGACCTGATCGTCGACATGACGCAGTTCTTCAAGCAGTACAACTCGATCAAGCCGTACCTCGTCAACGACGAGACGCCGCCCGAGCGCGAGCGCCTGCAGTCGCCCGAGGAGCGCGAGGAGCTGAACGGCCTGTATGAGTGCATCCTGTGCGCGAGTTGCTCGACGAGTTGCCCAAGCTTCTGGTGGAACCCGGACAAGTTCGTCGGCCCGGCGGGGCTTCTGCAGGCGTATCGATTCATTGCCGACAGCCGCGACCAAGACACCGCCGGACGCCTGGACAACCTCGAAGACCCGTACCGGCTCTTCCGCTGCCACACGATCATGAATTGCGTCGACGTCTGCCCGAAGGGGCTGAACCCGACCAAGGCCATCGGCAAGATCAAGGAATTGATGGTCCGCCGTGCGGTCTGATTGTTATTGATTCAGACTCGAGCAAGCCACGCCATGCAGACTCTGATCGACGAACGAGCCCTTTCCAAGCTGCGCTGGCGGTGCCGCCGTGGCCTGCTGGAAAACGACTTGTTCGTCGAGCGCTTTTTCGCTCGCCATGCCGCGACGCTGACCGAGACGCAGGCGCAAGGATTGACGGCGCTGATGGACCTCGCCGACAACGACCTGCTCGACTTGCTGCTCGCGCGCACGGAGCCCGTTGGCGAGCTGGCGCGCGACGACGTGATAGAGGTGCTGCGCATGATGCGCACGCCGCGCTAGACGAGACCGGATCTTTCGAGAACGACTTCACCCAGAACTGCAAGGAACGACCATGACCCCGTCCGACGTGAAAGCCACCCTGTCGTTCTCCGACGGCAGCCCGAGCATGGAGCTCCCGATCTACAAAGGCTCGATCGGCCCGGACGTGATCGACATCCGCAAGCTCTATGCGCAGACCGGCAAGTTCACGTACGACCCCGGATTCCTGTCGACCGCAGCCTGCGAGTCGAAGATCACCTACATCGACGGCGACAAGGGCGAGCTGCTGTACCGCGGCTACCCGATCGAGCAGCTGGCGCAGAACTGCGACTTCCTCGAAACCTGCTACCTGCTGCTGAAGGGCGACCTGCCGAACGCGACGCAGAAGCACGACTTCGTCAAGCTCGTGACCAACCACACGATGGTCAACGAGCAGATGCAGTTCTTCTTGCGCGGGTTTCGGCGCGACGCGCACCCGATGGCGGTGCTGACCGGCCTGGTCGGCGCGCTGTCGGCCTTCTATCACGACAGCACCGACATCAATAACCCGCAGCACCGCGACATCGCCGCGATCCGCTTGATCGCGAAAATGCCGACGCTGGTCGCGATGGC
>VBCQ01000080.1:0-2531 GCA_005882155.1 Betaproteobacteria bacterium | reverse complement strand
TGCCGACCACGAGCAGAACGCGTCGACGTCGACCGTGCGGCTGTGCGGCTCGTCGGGAACGAACCCGTTCGCGGCGATTGCGGCCGGTGTGGCCTGCCTGTGGGGCCCGGCGCACGGCGGCGCCAACGAGGCGGCGCTCAATATGCTCGAAGAAGTTCAGAAGATGGGCGGCGTCGAGAAGATCGGCGACTTCATCAAGCAGGTGAAAGACAAAAACTCGAACGTCAAGCTGATGGGCTTCGGCCACCGCGTCTACAAGAACTACGACCCGCGCGCCAAGCTGATGCGCGAGACCTGTCACGAGGTGCTGGATGCGCTCGGCAAGCACAACGACCCGATCCTGAAGCTCGCGATGGAGCTCGAGAAGATCGCGCTCGAAGACGAGTACTTCGTCGCCCGCAAGCTCTACCCGAACGTCGACTTCTACTCGGGTATCGTGCAGCGCGCGATCGGCATTCCGGTGACGCTGTTCACGGCGATCTTCGCGCTCGCCCGCACGGTCGGCTGGATCGCTCAGTTGAACGAGATGATCGGCGACCCCGAGTACAAGATCGGCCGCCCGCGCCAGCTGTTCAACGGCTCGGTCAAGCGCGACGTGCAGCCGATCGCGCAGCGGGTCTGATCGCAATAGAGTCAGCATCATGGGCCGCACGCTGTACGACAAGATTTGGGACGAGCATGTCGTCCATGTGGAGGACGACGGCACGGCGGTGCTGTACATCGACCGGCATCTGGTCCACGAGGTGACGAGCCCGCAAGCCTTCGAGGGCCTCGATCTGTCGGGCCGCAAGGTGTGGCGCATCTCGGCCAATCTGGCGGTCAGCGACCACAACGTACCGACGACCGACCGCTCGCATGGCATCGCCGACCCGGTGTCGCGCTTGCAGGTCGACACGCTCGACGCGAACTGCGATCGCCTGGGCATCACGCAGTTCAAGATGAACGACAAGCGCCAGGGCATCGTTCACGTGATCGGGCCGGAGCAGGGCGCGACGCTGCCTGGCATGACGGTGGTCTGCGGCGACTCGCACACGTCGACGCACGGCGCGTTCGGCGCGCTCGCGCACGGCATTGGCACCAGCGAGGTCGAGCATGTGCTGGCCACGCAGACGCTGCTCGCGCGCAAGGCGAAGAACATGCTGGTGCGCGTCGACGGCCAGCCGCCGCGCGGCGTCGGCGCGAAAGACATCGTGCTCGCGATCATCGGCAAGATCGGCACCGCAGGCGGCACCGGCTACACGATCGAGTTCGCCGGCTCTGCGATTCGAGCGCTCAGCATGGAAGGGCGCATGACGGTGTGCAACATGGCCATCGAAGCGGGCGCGCGGGCCGGGCTGATCGGCGTCGACGAGACGACGCTCGGCTATGTCAAAGGTCGGCCGTTTTCGCCCAAGGGCGTCGAGCTCGAGCAGGCGACAGCCTACTGGCGCACGCTGCACTCCGACGCCGACGCGCAGTGGGACGCCATCGTCGAGCTCGACGCATCGGCGGTTCGCCCGCAAGTCACTTGGGGCACCTCGCCCGAGATGGTGCTGTCGATCGAGGACCGCGTGCCCGACCCCGAGCGCGAGCGCGACCCGAACAAGCGCAACGCGATGGAGCGCGCGCTGCAGTACATGGCGCTCGAGCCGAACAAGGCGATCGCCGACATCGTGATCGACAAGGTGTTCATCGGCTCGTGCACCAACTCGCGAATCGAAGACATGCGCGAAGCGGCGGCGGTCGTGCGACGCCTCGGCGGCAAGGTCGCATCGAACGTCAGGCTCGCGATGGTCGTGCCGGGTTCCGGCCTCGTGAAGGAGCAGGCCGAACGCGAAGGCTTGGATCAGGTATTCAAGGCCGCTGGCTTCGAGTGGCGCGAGCCGGGCTGCTCGATGTGCCTCGCGATGAACGCCGACCGGCTTGAGCCGGGCGAGCGCTGCGCCTCCACGTCGAATCGAAATTTTGAAGGCCGTCAGGGCGCCGGGGGCCGCACGCACCTCGTCAGCCCCGCGATGGCCGCGGCCGCGGCGATCGAAGGCCATTTCGTCGACGTGCGCCGCATTGCATGAGCATCACCCGTTGCAACGTTCGAAGAAGGAGAGATCGATGAAGAAGACCCTGCTGATGATCGTAGTCGCGATGTACGCGCTGACCGCCTGCAACACGATGAAGGGCCTGGGTGAGGATGTGCAGAAGGTCGGTTCGAAAATCGAGGACAAAGCGGAAGCCAAGAAGAAGTAGTGATGGAGCCGTTTCGCATCCACAAAGGGCTGGTCGCGCCGATCGACCGTGAGAACGTCGACACCGACGCGATCATCCCGAAGCAGTATCTGAAGTCGATCAAGAAATCGGGCTTCGGCCCCAACTTGTTCGACGAATGGCGCTACCTCGATCCCGGCTTCCCGGGGCAGGACGCGGCGACGCGGCGACCGAACCCGGACTTCGTGCTGAACCAGCCGCGCTACCAGGGTGCGTCGGTGCTGCTCGCGCGCAAGAACTTCGGCTGCGGCTCGTCGCGCGAGCACGCGCCGTGGGCCATCGAGCAGTAC
>VBCQ01000079.1 GCA_005882155.1 Betaproteobacteria bacterium | reverse complement strand
AAGACGGCGCGCCGCTGTGGCTGCCGATCGATGCCAAATTTCCGCGCGAGGACTACGAGCGCCTGCTCGAGGCGCAAGAGCGCGCCGACCCGGTCGGCGTCGAGGTCGCGGCGAAGGCGATCGAGGTGCGTCTGCGCATCGAAGCGCGGACGATCCGCGAGAAGTACATCGCGCCGCCGCACACGACCGACTTCGGCATCATGTACCTGCCCACCGAAGGCCTGTATGCCGAGGCCTTGCTCCGTCCCGGCCTGCTCGAAAGCCTGCAGCGCGAGCACAAGGTGATGCTCGCGGGGCCGACGACCTTGCTGGCGACCTTGAACAGCCTGCAGATGGGCTTTCGCACGCTCGCACTCGAGAAGCGCAGCGCCGAAGTTTGGGAGGTGCTCGGTGCGGTGAAGACCGAGTTCGCGAAGTTCGGGGCTGTCCTGGCCCGGGTCAAAGGGCAGACGCAGACCGTGCTCAACACCTTGGGTGACGCGGAAGTGCTCGAGCACAAGCGCTGCTGCCTGGCACACAACCTGATCTCGAAGATGAGGAGAACGCATAGGGTGGCGAGTTTTTCCCGCCCTCTGCTCGCGCTGATCCTCGGCCAGATCAGTCTTCATTCGTGCATGGCCGGGGTGCGCATGGCCGCGCCGCTGCAGGCCTTGAAGCAAGGTCAATCGGAATGGGCGGTCGGGGTGCTGATGGCCCTGTTCGCGGTCGCGCCGATCGTGCTTGCGATGCAGGCCGGCCGCATGGCCGATCGATTCGGCTACCACCGGCCGCTTCACATCGCGGTCGGCATGTCGCTCGCCGGCGGCATCGTCGCGGCGCTGACGAGCCACTACCTCGCGATGTGCCTCGCGGCGGTGCTGACCGGTGCCGGCGCGAACTTCGGGCTGATCGCGATTCAGCGCACGGCCGGCCGAATGGCGAGCGACGGCATCGAGCGCATGCGGGTGTTCAGTTGGCTCGGCCTCGCGCCGGCGCTTGCGAACTTCGTCGGGCCGGTGAGCGCCGGCGCGGTCATCGACCTGTTCGGCTTTCGCGCTGCGTTTGCGGTGCTGATGCTGATGCCGCTGGCCGCGCTGTTCTGGGCCCGCCGCGTTCCGGTCGAAGTGCCGGCCGTGCCCGCAGACGCCGCTGCGCGCGAGCGCGCGTCGTGGGACTTGCTGCGCCTGCCGCAGCTGCGCCATCTGCTGCTGGTGAACTGGCTGCTGTCGGCGAGCTGGGACGTGCATGCCTTCGTGCTGCCGATCCTCGGCCACGAGCGCGGTCTAAGTGCGTCGGCCATCGGCTCCATCCTCGGTCTCTATGCAGTGGCGGTGGCGAGCGTGCGGCTCGTCATTCCGCTGCTCGCGCATCGGCTCACCGAGTCCCAAGTGCTGATGGGCGCGATGCTGTGGACGGCGCTCGTCTTCGCCGTCTACCCGCTTGCGCGCTCGGCGTGGCCGATGGCGCTGTGCGCGGTGCTGCTCGGCTTGTCGCTCGGCGCCGTGCAGCCGATGGTGATGTCGACCTTGCACCACATCACGCCGCACGACCGCCACGGCGAAGCGATCGCGGTTCGCTCGGTGACGATCAACATGTCGAGCACGTTGATGCCCTTGCTGTTCGGCGCGGTGGGCACCGCGGTCGGCGCGGCGGCGCTGTTCTGGGTGATGGGCGCGGCGGTCGGCGCCGGCAGCCTTCAGGCGCGGCGCATCGGCGCGCCGAGTTCGGCGCCGGCCGAATCTAAAACCTGATGCCCGATGCCGACGCTTCGGGCGGCGTCGGGTTCACGGTCACCAGCGGCGGCGCCGGCTTGCGCGCTGCGGTGTCGCTGACCTCGCGACGTTCGGTGAGCGGTGTCGCGGCCGGGTACTGGTAGCTCGCCGGCAAGCGCGACTCGCGCGGGTAGCCGGCGAGGTCGAGATACGAATTCCAGACGTCGCTCGACAGCCCGCGCAGCGCCTGCGCGCCGATGGTCAGCGTCGGCGCTTCGCGGCCGCCCGACAAGCGCAGCAGCGCTTCACCGTCATCGTTGTTGAGCAACAGCTTCTCGGCGTACGGAACACCGCGCTGGCGCAGCATCCGGCGCGCCGTGTCGCACGGCGGGCATTCGTTGGTCGTGTACAGCGTGACCGGATAGCGCGCCGCGGCCTGCCGCAGCTCGAGCGGGAATTGCGCATCGACGACCGTGCTGCCGCTGCCGCTCAGCGACGTGATCTTGTCGCCGGTCGCGGTGGCCGGCGGCCGGTCGGTGTAGGTGACTTTGCCGTCGGGGCCGACGACTTTGTACAGCGCGTAGCTCGCGGCAGGAACGAGTGCGGCGGCGAGCATCGTCGCGCGGACAAGAAAGCGGATGCGTGTGGTCATGCGGTACTCCATGTGCCGAATCTAACCGCTGCAGTGTGCTCGCTCAAGCCATACCTTGATGGCGCAGCAGCGCGTCGATATGCGGCTCGCGACCGCGGAACGCCTTGAAGCTCTCCATCGCGCTGCGGCTGCCGCCGGCTTCGAGAACTGCTTCACGGTAGCGGCGACCGGTCGTGACGTTGAGCACACCGCCGTCGTGGGCCGTCTCCTCGAACGCGCTCCACGCGTCGGCGCTCAACACCTCGGCCCATTTGTAGCTGTAGTAACCGGCTGCATAACCGCCGTCGAAGATGTGCGAGAAGCTGTGCTGAAAGCGGTTGAACGCCGGTGGCGTGAGGACCGCGATCTCGCTGCGCACCTCGCTGATCAGCGAGGGGATTCGCGCTTCGCTGCCGGGCTCGGCATGCAGCCGCATGTCGAACAGCGCGAACTCGACCTGGCGCAAGGTCTGCAAGCCGCTCTGGAAATTCTTCGCAGCGAGCATGCGGTCGAACAGCGCGCGCGGCAGCGGCTCGCCGCTGTCCACATGCGCGGTCAGGCGCTTGACCACGTCCCACTCCCAGCAGAAGTTCTCCATGAACTGGCTCGGCAGCTCGACCGCGTCCCACTCGACGCCGGCGATGCCCGACACGCCGAGCTCGTCGACCTGCGTCAGCATGTGGTGCAGGCCATGGCCGAACTCGTGGAACAGCGTCGTCACGTCATCGTGCGTCAGCAGTGCCGGCTTGCCGTTGACCGGCTCGGCGAAGTTGCAGACGAGATGCGCCACCGGCGTTTGCAGCATGCCTTCGGGTCGCGCCCAGCGCGCGCGGACGTCGTCCATCCAGGCGCCCGGCCGCTTGCCGTTGCGCGCGTAGGGGTCGAGGTAGAACTGGCCGATGAGTTGCCCCGCGCGTTCGATGCGGAAGAAGCGCACGCTCGGGTGCCACACCGGCGCGCGATCCGGCCGGATGCTGACCTCGAACAGCGTCTCGATGATGCGGAACAAGCCTTCGAGCACCTTCGGCTCGGTGAAGAACTGCTTGACCTCCTGGTCGCTGAACGCGTAACGCGCTTCCTTCAGCTTCTCGCTCGCGAACGGCAGGTCCCAGGCTTGCAGATCGGGTAGGCCGAGCGTGCTCGCCGCAAACTCGCGCAGCTCGGCGAGATCGCGCTCGGCGTAAGGGCGGGCGCGGCGGGCACCAGCGAGACCTCGGCATGGTTCGCGTAACCGAGCAGGCGGGCCTCTTCCTGGCGCAGCTGCAGCAGCTCGCGCATCAGCGCGCTGTTGTCGTGCTCCGGCTTGCCGAGCTCGCTCGCGCGCGTGACGTAGGCGGTGTACAGCGTCTCGCGCAGCGCACGGTTCTCGCCGTACTGCAGCACAGGGAAGTAACTCGGGAAATGCAAGGTCAGCTTGTGGCCGTCGCGGCCGTCGGCTTGCGCCGCGTTGCGGGCGGCCTGCTTCACGTCGTCGGGCACGCCGGCGAGCTCGGCGTCGCTCGCGAAGTAGGCGAAGCCGTCGGTCGCGTCGAGCACATGCTCGGAGAACTTCTGCGCCAGCTCGGCCTGCGCCTCTCGCAGCTGCTTGAAGCGTTCCTTGGCCGCGCCTTGCAGCTCCGCGCCCGACAGCACGAAATCGCGAATCGCATTCGACAAAGCCTTGCGCCGCGCCGCGTTCAAGCCCTGTGCCGACGGCGAATTCGCGATCAGCTTGTACTTGGCATAGATGCGCTCGTCGGATGCGTGACGCGTCAAGGTCTCGGTGACCTTGGGCAGCGCCGCGTTGTAGGCGGCGCGCAGCTCGGGCGTGTCTGCGACTGCGTTCAAGTGGCCGACGGCACCCCAGGCGCACTTCAGGCGCTCGCCGGCCACGTCGAGCACGGCGGACATTGCGTCGTAGTCGGCGGGGACGTCCGGGCTGACTGCGTATTCGAGCGCGGCATCGGCGGCCTTCAACAGCTGGTCGATGGCCGGCTCGACATGCTCGGGTCGGATCTGATCGAAGGCGGGGAGGGCGTGGTTGTTGAGCAGAGGATTCATCGTGGGCTCGCTCCGATTCAGTTCGCTGCAGCGCGTTCCGCCGCCTCGATCGTGTTGACGAGCAACATCGCTCGCGTCATCGGCCCCACGCCGCCCGGCACCGGCGTGATCCAGCCGGCCACCTGCGACACGCCGGCGAAATCGACGTCGCCGCACAGCTTGCCTTCGTCGTTGCGATTCATGCCGACGTCGATGACGACCGCACCGGGCTTGACCATGTCGGCGGTCAGCACGTTGCGCCGGCCGACGGCGGCGACGACGACATCGGCGAGCCGCGTGTGCACGCCGAGATCGGGCGTGCCGCTGTGGCAGATGGTGACCGTGCAGTTGGCCTGCAGCAGCAGCAGCGCCATCGGCTTGCCGACGGTGTTGCTGCGCCCGATGACCACCGCGTGCTTGCCCTTCAGCGCGATGCCGGTGGTCTCGATCAGCTTCATGCAGCCGTACGGCGTGCAGGCCTTGAAGCCGGGCTGGCCGACCATCAACGCGCCGGCGCTGGCGATGTGAAAGCCGTCGACGTCTTTCAGCGGCGAGATCGTCGCGATGACCTTGTGCGGATCGATGTGCTTGGGCAGCGGCATCTGCACCAGGATGCCGTGGATCGCCGGGTCGGCGTTGAGGGCGGCGACGCGCGCGAGCAGCTCGCCCTCGCTGATCGACGCGTCGTGACGCTCGAGCACCGAGTGCATGCCGCACCCTTCGCAGTCGGCCACCTTGTGCTTCACGTAGACCTGCGACGCGGGGTCCTCGCCGACCAGGATCACCGCGAGGCCGGGCTTGTGGCCGCGCGCGGTGAGCGCCGCGGCGCGGTCGGCGACTTCGGCACGGATCTTCTTCGCGAGGGCGTTGCCGTCGATGATGTTGGCGGTCATGTGCGTCCTTGAAAGCACAAAGGCCGCTCGTCGGCGGCCTTTGCATCGGGGCGGTGTGTTATGCCTTGGCTTGCGCGCCGAGCGCGATCTTCAAGAGATCGGCGACGGTGTTGGCGTTGAGCTTTTCCATGATGTTGGCGCGGTGCGCCTCGACCGTCTTGATGCTGATGCCGAGGTCGTCGGCAATCTGCTTGTTCAAGCGCCCTGCGACGATGCGCTCGAGCACCTGCGCCTCGCGCGTGGTCAGGCGCGACAGCAGCGCGTCGCGGCTGGCGGCTTCTTGATGCTGCGAGAACGAGGCGCGTGCCTGGTCGAGCATGCGCTCCACGAGGCCGAGCAGCTCTTCTTCCTTGAACGGCTTCTCGATGAAATCCATCGCGCCTTTTTTCATCGTCGTCACCGCCATCGGCACGTCGCCGTGGCCGGTGATGAAGACGATCGGCAGCGGCGAGCGGCGCTCCATCAAGCGGTCTTGCAGCTCGAGCCCGCTCATGCCGTCCATGCGGATGTCGGCGATCAGGCAGGCGACCTCGCGCGGGTCGAAGCGCGACAGGAACGATTCGGACGAATCGAAGCACTTGACGCGGTAGTCCTTGCCCTCGAGCAACCATTGCAGCGAGTCGCGCACCGCTTCGTCGTCGTCGACAACGTAGACGGTGCCCTTTTTCGGAATCAGGCTCATGAGGTGACTGCGGAGTTGGTGGTGGCGGGGGCTTCGCTTCGAGCGATTTCCACGGGGAGCGTGAAGGTGAAACGGCAGCCCACGACAGAGCTGCCATTGTAGAGGTTCTGGGCACGAATCCTGCCTCTGTGGGATTCGATGATCGAGCGGCACAGGCTCAAGCCGATGCCGAGTCCCTCGGCCTTGGTCGAGAAGAAAGCTTCGTACAGGCGCGCGATGACTTCGTCCTTGATGCCCGGGCCCATGTCGGTGACGCTGAACTCGATGACGCCGCCTTCTTCCGGCGTGTGCCGCGGCACGACGCGCAACTCGATGCTGCGGCGTCCGGCCGGCAGCTGAGCCGAGTCGATCGCTTCGGCCGAGTTCTTCAACAGGTTGAGCACGACCTGCTCGATCAGGATCGGGTCGACCAGCAGCGTCGGCAGCCGCTGCGCGACGTAGGTGTGGATCGCGACGTTGCGCCGCCGCAGCTCGATGCTCGCGAGCTCGACCGCGTCTTCGACGATCGTCAGTGCCTGTGCCGCCTGGCGCTGCGGCTCGCTGCGCTTCACGAAGGCGCGGATGCGGTGAATGATATGGCCGGCACGCTGCGCCTGGCGCGAGGTCTTTTCGAGCGCAGCGATCAGATCACCCTTGTCGATCGCGTCGCCCTTCACCCGCGTGACCATGCCGTTGCAGTAGTTGGTGATCGCGGTCAGCGGCTGGTTCAGCTCGTGCGCGACCGACGAGGCCATCTCGCCCATCGTCACCAGCCGGCTCGTCACCTGCGCTTTTTCGGCCTGGCTCGCAGCGAGCGTCTCGGCCATACGGCGGGCGGTGATGTCGGTGGCGATCAACATCTGCGCGAGGCGCCCATCGGTCCACTGCAGATAGCGCGAGCGCACGTCGAACCATTTGTTCAGCGGCTCGATGAAGGTCTCGCGCGGATCCGAGCCGACCTCGGTCAGCTCTTGCGTCGGCAGGCCGCCGAGGTCGTCGCCGCCTTCGTCGACCTCGTTGAGTTGCGGGAACTGCGGGTCTTCGCCGGCGAGCAGCGCATGACCGCGCGCATCGGCGCCGAACCACAGCCGGTACGAGCGGTTCGCGAACAGCAGCTCGCCTTGCTGCACCGACAACACCGACACCGCGGCGTCGAGCCCTTCGAGCACAGTCGTGAAGCGCTCGTGCGAGGCCGACAGCTGGTCGCGAATCCGCTTCGCCTCGGTGATGTTGGTCATCGACGTCATCCAGCCGGTCTGATGGCCCTTCGGGTCGATCAGCGGCGAGACGTACATGCGCGCGTCGAACAGCGTGCCGTCCTTGCGCATGATCTTCACCTCGATGCCGCCGGCCGGGCTGCGCCCTTGCAGCTCCTGCTGGAAGAGGCGATTGTTCTCTTCGTAGCGGTCCGACGGCCAGTGCGGGAACGGCGGCAGGCGGCCGATCAGCTCGACCTCGGAGAAGCCGGTCATCGCGCAGAACGCGGGGTTCACGTAAGTGATGCGGCCTTCCATGTCGACCGCACGCATGCCGGTCAGCATCGAGTTTTCCATCGCGCGACGGAAGTTCGCTTCGGACACCAGCGCGCTTTGCATCTGCAGTCGCCGCCGCATGTGGCGCCAGGTGCCGAGCAGCATCCACACGGTGAGTGCGCTCAACGCGGCGACCATCCAAAACAGCGTGTTGCTGATCAGGCCGATCGACGTGCGATAGCCCTGGCCGCGCAAGATCAGTCCATCGCCGGCCGGCGCGACCGGCACGTCGTGAACGATCGAGGCCGGTTTCGTCTTGCGCCCCGGCATCGGTGTGACGGTGCTCGCGAGCACATGCTCTTGCGAGTCGAGCAGGCTGATCGTGTGGCGGTTCGACACTTCGGCCGGAACGAAGTAGCGCATCAGCGCTTCGACCGAGTACTCGGCGATCAAGGTGCCGCTGAACGCGGCACGGTCGATCAGAGGAATCTGCACCTGGATCACCGGCATGCCGTAGCTGTCGGTGAAGGGCCGGGTGTAGACCGGCTGGCGCAGCGTTCGCGCGGCGAGGAACGCGGCTTCGGGCTCGCTTGCGTTGCCTTCCTTCGGCAGCGATGCGCGGTTCTCGTCGCCGGTGATGCTGGCTTCGGGGTGAAAGGTGATCGCCGAATACGCCGCCTTGCGCGAGCGGTTGGTGTTGATCCAGAACAGGTGGTTGATCTCGGGCCGCTCGCGCGTGAAGCCGGCAGCCTGGCCGAGGAATTCGTCCTGGTCGATCGCGCGGGTGACGACCTCGCGCGCGATGCGCACGAGCTGCTCCTGGTTCTCGATCAGGCGCAAGCGGATCTGCTGTTGCGCGATCTCGGTGTCGCGCTTGACCGACTCCTGCTCGCGTTCGAATTCCTCGTTGCGCAAGTACCAGAACGCCGCAATGATGGCCGCGAGAAAGAGCAGGACGGAGATCAGTGGACCGAGTGTCGCGAAGCGATCTTGCTGCGCCAGCGACTGGCGCCGCCACCAACGCCCGAACAGCCGGCGCGGCATTTTTTGCGAGCCGGGTCTTGTCGTCGCGAAAGGGGTCAGGCGTTCCATTTGTCCGATTATCGAGGCCACGCTGCTTCGAGGTTGGCGCATGCCGCGAAGCGACTCGCGAGCGCTGAGTGAATTCCACATAACGAAATCATGTCGCACCATTTGAAAAATTGAATGACTTGTGCGAGACTCCGCGCCACGCACAAATTCAATGAAGGAGACACCATGTCAGCGATGCCTGAATCATTCGTCGGCGCTGCAGCAAACGACGCCGATGCACAGGAAACCCGCGAGTGGCTCGATGCGCTGTCGGCCGTCATCGGCACCGAAGGCGGCGAGCGCGCGCACTTCCTGCTCGACACCTTGATCGACCATGCGCGCCAAGCCGGCATCGATGTGCCGTTCTCGGCGACGACCGCGTACGTCAACACCATCCCAGTCGACCAGGAAGAGCGTTGCCCCGGCAACCTCGAAGTCGAAGAACGCTTGCGCGCCTACATGCGCTGGAACGCGATGGCGATGGTGGTGAAGGCGAACCGACTTCACCCGGCCGACGGCGGCGACCTCGGCGGCCACATCTCGTCGTTCGCATCGCTCGCGACCATGTTCGGCGCCGGCTTCAATCACTTCTGGCACGCCGAGAGCGAAGGCCACGGCGGCGACCTTCTCTACATCCAGGGTCATTCGTCGCCCGGCATCTATGCACGCGCCTTCATGGAAGGGCGCATTAGCGAAGAGCAGTTGCTGAACTTCCGCCAGGAGGTCGACGGCAAAGGCATCTCGAGCTACCCGCACCCGAAGCTGATGCCCGAGTTCTGGCAGTTCCCCACCGTCTCGATGGGACTCGGCCCGCTGATGGCGATCTATCAGGCGCGCTTCCTCAAGTACTTGCATGCGCGCGGTATCGCCAACACCGAGAACCGCAAGGTCTGGGTGTTCTGCGGCGACGGCGAGATGGACGAGCCCGAGTCGCTCGGCGCGATCGGCCTCGCAGCACGCGAGAAGCTCGACAACCTGATCTTCGTCGTCAACTGCAACCTGCAGCGCCTCGACGGCCCGGTGCGCGGCAACGGCAAGATCATCCAGGAGCTCGAAGGCGAATTCCGCGGCTCGGGCTGGAACGTCATCAAGCTGCTGTGGGGCAGCTACTGGGACCCGCTGCTCGCGCGGGATAAGGAAGAGATCCTGCGCAAGATCATGATGGACACCGTCGACGGCGACTACCAGGCGATGAAGGCCAACGACGGCGCCTACGTCCGCAAGCACTTCTTCGGCCAGCATCCGAAGGCGCTCGAGATGGTCGCGAAGATGAGCGACGAAGAAATCTGGCGCCTGCAGCGCGGCGGCCACGATCCGCAGAAGGTCTACGCGGCGTACCACCGCGCGGTCAACACCAAGGACAAGCCGACGGTACTGCTGATCAAGACCGTCAAGGGCTTCGGCATGGGCAAGAGCGGTGAAGGCAAGAACACCGCGCACCAGACGAAGAAGCTGACCGACGACGACATCAAGAGCTTCCGCGACCGCTTCAACATTCCGGTCAACGACGAGCAGATCGCCACTGGCATCCCGTTCTACAAGCCGGCCGACGACACGCCCGAGATGCGCTATCTGCACGAGCGGCGCAAGGCGCTCGGCAAGGTGCCCGATCTCGAGACCTTCAAGGCGGTGCTCGAGCCGACTGCAGAAGGCCGCGAGATCTCGACGACGCAGGCCTACGTGCGCTTTCTCTCGCAGCTGCTGCGCGACAAGGAGCTCGGGCCGCGCGCAGTGCCCATCCTCGTTGACGAGGCGCGCACCTTCGGCATGGAAGGCCTGTTCCGTCAGATCGGCATCTACAACCCGGAAGGGCAGAAGTACACGCCGGTCGATAAGGACCAGGTCATGTACTACAAGGAAGACAAGGCCGGCCAGATCCTCCAGGAAGGCATCAACGAAGCGGGCGGCATGAGCTCGTGGATCGCTGCGGCGACGTCGTACTCGACCAACAACCGCATCATGATTCCGTTCTACGTCTACTACTCGATGTTCGGCTTCCAACGCATCGGCGACCTCGCGTGGGCCGCCGGCGACATGCAGGCGCGCGGCTTCCTGCTCGGCGGCACCTCGGGGCGCACGACGCTGAACGGCGAGGGCCTGCAGCACGAAGACGGCCACAGCCACATCCTCGCCGGCACGATCCCGAACTGCATCAGCTACGACCCGACCTTCGCGCACGAGGTCGGCGTGATCCTGCATCACGGCCTGAAGCGCATGGTCGAGAAGCAGGACAACGTCTACTTCTATCTGACCCTGCTCAACGAGAACTACCCGATGCCGGGGCTGAAGGCGGGCACCGAGGAGCAGATCATCAAGGGCATGTATTTGCTCGACGAAGGCGCGAAGAAGACACCACGCGTGAACCTGCTGGGCTCGGGCACGATCCTGCGCGAGAGCATCGCCGCGAAGGAGCTGCTCGAGAAGGACTGGGGCGTGGCCGCGAACATCTGGAGCTGCCCGAGCTTCAACGAGCTCGCACGCGACGGCCAGGACGCAGAGCGCTGGAACCTGCTGCACCCGACCGAGACGCCGCGCGTGCCGTTCGTCGCGAAGCAGCTCGAGTCCCATGCCGGGCCGGTGATCGCGTCGACCGACTACATGAAGAACTACGCCGAGCAGATCCGACCCTTCATTCCGAAGGGACGCAGCTACAAGGTGCTCGGCACCGACGGATTCGGCCGCAGCGATTTCCGCAGCAAGCTGCGTGAGCACTTCGAAGTCAATCGCCACTACATCGTCGTCGCCGCGCTGAAGGCACTCGCCGACGAAGGCACGTTGCCGGCCGCGAAGGTCGCCGAGGCGATCAAGAAATACGGCATCAATGCCGACAAGATCAACCCGCTGTACGCCTGACCCACAAGAATCGCGGAGACAAGAAAAATGGCATTGGTCGAAGTGAAGGTCCCCGACATCGGCGACTTCAAGGACGTCGAAATCATCGAGTTGCTCGTGAAGCCCGGCGACACCGTGAAAGCCGAGCAATCGCTGATCACGGTGGAGAGCGACAAGGCCTCGATGGAGATTCCGTCGTCGCATGCGGGTGTGGTCAAGGAGCTGAAGGTCAAGGTCGGCGACAAGGTGGGCGAGGGGTCGGCGGTGTTGATGTTGGAGACGGAAGGGGCTGCGGCACCCGCTGCGACACCGGCCCCAACTTCCGTTCGGGCTGAGCCTGTCGAAGCCCCACCGCAGCCCTCCGCCGGCCCTTCGACAAGCTCAGGGCGAACGGGTGGTGGTGGCCCAGTGGAAGTTGTCGTCCCCGACATCGGCGACTTCGATGAAGTGGCCGTCATCGAGGTCTTCATCAAGCCCGGCGACACCATCAAGACTGAGCAGAGTCTCGTGACCGTCGAGAGCGACAAAGCGTCGATGGAGATCCCGTCGTCGCACGCCGGTGTCGTCAAAGACATCAAGGTCAAGGTCGGCGACAAGGTGAAGAAGGGCTCGGTCCTGGCACTCGTCGAGTCGGCCGGTGGTGCAGCACCAACTTCCGCCCCTCCCGCAAGCACTTCGACAAGCTCAGTGCGAACGGAGGCGGCGCCAGCACCAGCACCCGCAGCTGCGCCCGCCGCGATGCCGCCCCACGAACCCACCGCGGCCAAAGGTGCGCTGCCTCATGCCTCGCCGACGATCCGCAAGCTGGCGCGCGAAATCGGCGTGCCGCTCGATGAAGTGAAGGGCACGGGACCGAAAGGCCGGATCACGCACGACGACGTGCATGCCTTCGTCAAGGGCGTGATGACCGGCACGGTGCAGACCCAGGCGCAAGCCGCCGCGAAAGCACCGGCCGCTGCAGCTGGCGGCGCGTTCCCCGGCCTGTTGCCGTGGCCGCAAGTCGACTTCACCAAGTTCGGCGCTGTCGAGCGCAAGGACCTGTCGCGCATCAAGAAGATCAGCGGCGCGAATCTGCACCGCAACTGGGTCGTCATTCCGCATGTGACGAACCACGACGATGCCGACATCACCGAGCTCGAGGCCTTCCGTGTTCAGCTCAACAAGGAAAACGAGAAGTCGGGCATCAAGGTGACGATGCTCGCATTCCTGATCAAGGCGAGCGTCGCGGCGCTGAAGAAATTCCCCGAGTTCAACGCTTCGCTCGACGGCGAGCAGATCGTGCTCAAGCAGTACTTTCACATCGGCTTCGCCGCCGACACGCCGAACGGGCTGATGGTGCCGGTGATCAAGGACGCCGACAAGAAAGGCATCTTCCAGATCTCGCAAGAGATGAGCGAGCTCGCGAAGAAAGCACGCGACGGCAAGCTGAGCCCGACCGAGATGAGCGGCGGCTGCTTCTCGATCTCGTCGCTCGGCGGCATCGGCGGACGCTACTTCACGCCGATCATCAACGCGCCCGAAGTCTCGATCCTCGGCGTCTGCAAAAGCAGCACGGAGCCGGTGTGGGACGGCAAGGCCTTCCAGCCGCGGCTGATGTTGCCGCTGAGCCTGAGCTGGGATCATCGCGTCATCGACGGCGCTGCGGCCGCGCGCTTCAACGCCTATCTGGGACAGATCCTCGCCGACTTCCGTCGCGTTCTTCTTTAGTCAAGGAGGA
>VBCQ01000378.1 GCA_005882155.1 Betaproteobacteria bacterium | reverse complement strand
ACGAACTGACCATCGGCGCCGACGAGGCGAATCTCGTGTCCCGCCAACGGCCGGCCGTCGGCTTGCCCGGCGCGCTGCGGCCCGGGTCGAGCCGGCGACAGCGTGACGATTCCACTCACTCCCGATGGCACGGCGTCGTTGGCGTTGACCGCGGCGCATCCGGCGAAGAGCAGGGCGAGAAGAGCAATTCGTTGACGGGCCGTGTCCATCAAAGCCTCGCTGACGGCATCAATCGCCTTGCGCGGCCAGCACCCGCGCACGCATGCGAATCCGGTCGAGCAAATCGCCGCGCATGCTGCCCCACAAGCTCTGCGAGCGGCCCGGCAATCTGAACAGGCTGCGCGGCCCGTAGAACACCTGCGCCTTGCCCATCAGGTCGACGACTTTGTCGGAGGTGTACGGATCGCTCGGCCCGAGCGCACCGGCCGCTGACCGCAGCCGGTCCATCGCCTGCGGGTTGGCCGATGACACCGCATTGGCATCGAGCACCGCCTCGATCTCGTCGGCCAGCCGGGTGATTCGCTCGGATGTCTTCATCGGCGCATTTTCACGCAGGCTGAACGGCGGCCGACAATGCCCGCGATGAAGGTACTCGAAACCGAACGATTGATTCTTCGCTGGTTCACCCGCGACGACGGCGGATTCATTCTCGATCTGCTCAACCAGCCGTCATGGCTGCGCTTCATCGGCGACGCGAAGGTGCGTACGCTCGACGATGCGCGTGCCTATATCGCGAGGCGGCCCGTCGACAGCTACGAGCGGCTCGGCTTCGGCCTGAACCTCGTCGAGCTCAAGACGAACGGTACGCTGATCGGCATGTGCGGGCTCGTCAAGCGCGATGGCCTCGCCGACGTCGACCTCGGCTTCGCGTTCCTGCCGGAGTTCTGGGGTCGCGGTTACGGGGTCGAATCGGCGACCGCGGTGCTCGAGCATGCCAAACGCGTGTTCGGCTTCGATCGAATCGTCGCGATCACGTCAGCGGACAACGACAGCTCGGTCAAGCTGCTCGAGCGCGTGGGCTTCGCGTTCGAAGCGATGGTCCGGCTGCCCGGCGATGACGAAGAAGTGAAGCTGTTCGCACGGATCGCGTGAATGTAAACTCACCGAGACGATATGAAGTCCTTCTGGTGGCCATCGCGAGGAGGAACTCCGCAACGCATCACGTTTGCCGAAAGGCCAGTTGGTCAACTCCCCAAGGCAAACCTCAAGAACCCTGCGCGGAACAGCGGGCTGCTACGACAGAAGCGCGCTGTGTCCGGCCACCGCGCGTCGCCCAAGGGGGCCGAATGTTGCGCTCTGTCTTCTGCGGGCGAAGCGTTCTTGTCCGGTTTCGATCCGGCAATGGTCGGGGAGCAACTGCAAGCGGCAGGTTTGTTGCTCCTTGAAGACTTGAACGGTGATCAAGCGGTCGCTCGATACGACGCGCCTGGTCTGAACGGTCTGCGATCGGCTGCTGCCGCGCACATCGCACACGCCCGCGTTGCGGCCCCTTCTCCGTCGCAGATGTCATTGAGCTATACCCGCAAGCTCGTGCGGTGCCTCGTTCTTGGCATGACCCTTGCGATGTGTCGCGCTTCGCAACGGACCGTGAGATTTGATGCATTCCATTAACAAGAAGCGTCGACTGTTGACCCTTGGCGCGTTGTTTGTGTCCGCCTGCGGCGGTGGTGGTGGTGGCGGTAGTAGTGGTGGTGATCAAGGCGGCGATTCCGCTGCGCCTGCGCCGACGACCGGCGGCAGTTCTCCGCCGCTGATCATGAGCTTCACGCCTTCCGCGGGGGCGCCTGGGCAGCAGGTGCGCATCGAAGGCCTCGGCTTCGTCGCCGGCGCGGCCGGCAACACGGTGCGCTTCAACGGCGTCACGGCCACGGTGCTTGCCGCGACGACGATGGCGATCGACGTCACCGTGCCGGCCGGCGCCACCAGCGGCACGATCCAGGTCGTGACGTCGGGCGGCTCGAACACCTCCTCCGCATCGTTCACCGTGATCGCCGACGCCACGACGCCGGGCATTGCGTGGACAACAAGGCGCATGGGCGCGCCGACCGGCGCGTTGGCATATGGCGCGGGCAAGTACGTCAGCGCCGGCAGCGACATCCGCAGCTCTACCGATCTGTTGATCTGGACCGATCGCGTCGCCATCGCGAACATCGACGACGTGGCGTGGGACGGCCACCAGTTCGTCGCGGTTGGCGGCCCGTTCACGGTGCTCACGTCGCCCGACGGCCTCGCGTGGACGTCACGCACGCTGCCGTCGAACATGCAGAGCCTGGGCGCCGTCGCCGGCTCCGGAAGCAAGTGGGTTGCGGTCGGCGACAGCGGCGCGATTGCCTCGTCGTCCGACGGCATCACGTGGTCGGACCGCAGCGTTCCGAGCGGCGGCTTCACGACGCTGAAAAGCGTCATCTGGACCGGCACGCAATTCGTCGCGGCGGGCGAGTCGGGTCGCTTGCTCACGTCGCCTGACGGCGACAACTGGACCGTTCGGAACGCCGGCACCACCGATACGTTCGTCGGCATCGGCAGCTCGGGCTCGCTGATCGTCGCGTCGACATTCCCCAATTCGGGGTCGCAGCAAGCGCTCTACACCTCGCCCGACGGGGTCACGTGGACCCGGCGCGGTGCGGGCACGGCACCGATCCTGTACGACATCAAGTTCGTCGCCAACGTCTGGGTCGGCGCCGGCAGCTACGCGATGTTCTATTCAAGCGACGGCATCAACTGGACGCAGAGCACGAGCCGCATCGACTCGATCGTCGATCGCGTCGTGCATGACGGCAGCAAGTTCATCGCGGTCGGCTCGACGTCGAACGACAGCGAGGCCTACACGTCCGTCGACGGCCAGAGCTGGACGCGCGTCAACCCGGGTGAGCGCAAGTGGACCGGCATCGCACGCTCGCCGGCTGGCCTGATGGTCGCGCCGGCGTTCGAGCGCACGCAGGCCAGCAGCAACGGCATCGACTGGAGCTACGGCGGCCTGGTGTCCACCGGCGGCGTCGACCCGATCATCGAGGTCGTCTGGTACCCGGCGCTGAACCGCTTTGTCGCCCTGGCGCAGGTGGCCGCCAACCAGCGTGTGCACACGTCGACCGACGGCCTGACCTGGACCGCCGGCGCCAACGTGGCCCACAACGGCGGCCTCGGTGCATCGCCGGCGCTGCTGGTCAACATCGCCAATTGGGCGTCGGGCAACGTGCAAACGTCACCCGACGCGGTGACCTGGACCACGCGCTCGATCCCGGCCACGTCGGCGTTGACGAAGGCGGTGTGGGTCGGCGACCGCTGGATCGCGCTCGGCCTCAACGGCACGCTGATGACTTCGCCCGACGGCCTGTCGTGGACATTGCGCACCAGTGGCACGACGCAGACGCTGCGCGCTGCGGTGGCGGCGAACGGGCTCATCGTCGTGGTGGGCGCGGCCGGCACGGTGCTCACGTCGGCCGACAGCGGCGCGAGCTGGGTCGCGCGCACCGCGGTGACGAGCTTCACGCTGAACGACGTCGTCTGGACCGGCACCGAGTTCGTCGCGGTGGGTGGCTCGGGCCATGTCGTGCGCTCGACTAACGGCATCGACTGGACCGCGCCGGCAACGCCATACACGCAAACGCTGTTCGGCACCGACCCGTTCAACCTGCGCGGCGCGGTGTGGACCGGCTCGCGCATCGTCGTGGTGGGCGAGCGCGACCTGGTGGCCACGTCGCCGTGACCGCGCGCCTCGAGGCGGTACTTTGGCCGCCTCGAGGCGGTGAACAGCAGCGTGGTCGCGCTCAAAGCCCTTCGCTTGCTGTTTCATTCCATTTGCCTAGATTGACAGGAACAGGTCTCGCCCGCTGCGGCTGACGTGCCGTGCGCGGCAACGGAACCTGCAATCGGAGAAACATCATGGCAATGCTCAAAGTGATTGAGATCCTCGCCGAGTCCGGCAAGAGCTGGGAAGACGCAGCGCAAAGTGCCGTTTCACAGGCGTCCGAGACGCTGCACGGCGTGAAGTCGATCTACATCAAGGACCTGGAAGCGGCGGTCGACAATGGCAAGATCACCAGCTACCGCATCAACGCCAAGGTCTCGTTCCAGCTCGAAGGCAAGCGCTGACGGCGCTCGGCAGCGGTCCGCTCGAAGCCGGCACAGCACTTGCCCGCTTGCTTCGATGGCCGTCTGCTGACGATGGCCCATTGGAGGCCCACGATGCCTGAGAAACAAACCATCGAACGAGCCCGGCGCGACAAGCGCGAAGGCAAGGCGCCGACGACCCAGGCCGGCGAGTTCGTGCGCGAGGAAATCGAGCACATCCGCAAAGGCAAGCACGGCGCGCGCTCGGCTGCGCAAGCGATTGCGATCGGCCTGTCGAAGGCGCGTCGCGCCGGCGTCGATCTGCCGCCGCCCGCCAAGGGCGAAGCGCCGGAGAAGACCCGGCGCAGCGCTCAGCACGCGCTCGAGGCAGGCGAGAAGCCGCATGCCAAGGTTTCGCCCAAGCGCTCGCGCGCGATCACGACCGCCTTGAAGCGCGAAGGCACAGCGGCCGCGTCGACGCCGGCGCTCGCGCGCCAAGCGAAGTCCGCGGCCAAGGAGCGCACTGCGACCGAGCGGTCAGCGGCCGCACGCAAGGCAGTGCGAACCAAAGGGCCGGCCGAGCGTTCGGCGGCGGCTGAGAAGGCCGCACGGACCCGCGCCCGCAATAAGGCCGGCGCCTGAGAATTTCTTCCTCGACGGCGGGCAGGGCTCGGCACGCCGCGCCCTGCCCGCGCTGCGGCGCGCCGAGCGCGACATGATCGAGCTCTGGATCAAGCTCGCCTACAGCGCGTTGCTCGCGGTGATCCTGCCGACGTACGTGCGCTGGTGGGGCTGGAAGAACTTTCTCTGGTTCTCCGACATCGCGCTGATCGCGACGGGCATCGCGTTGTGGCTGCACAGCAGTTTGTTGGCCAGCATGATGGCGTTGGCAGTCCTGCTGCCCGAGCTGGTATGGAGCGCGAGCTATTTCGGCCGCCTGCTATTCGGTTTGCGCATGACCGACCTCGCGGGCTACATGTTCGACACCCGCAAGCCGCGCTTCCTGCGCGCGCTATCGCTGTTCCATGTCGTCCTTCCGGTCGTCTTGCTGTGGATGCTGCACGAGCTCGGCTACGACCGACGAGCACTGATCGCGCAGACGCTGCTCGCGTGGATCGTGCTGCCTGTCAGCTACGCGGTGACGACCCCGCAGGACGAGAACATCAACTGGGTTCGCGTTCCGGCCAGGCTTCGGCAGCGCATGCCACCGCTGGCTTGGCTGGCCCTGGCCATGCTGGCCTTCCCGATCGGCTTGTACCTGCCGACGCACGTCGCGCTGCAGGCCTTGTTCAGCCCGGCCAGCCGATAGGTCGCTACTTCGGCGGCCCCATCCCGCTCGGCCTTCCGCACAATTCCAAAAGTCAGGCATTGACCTAAGTATCTGCCTGCACTATCTTAGGCAGATGCCTAACCAATCGGTCCAGCTCAATCGCGTCTTTCAGGCCCTGGCGGACCCGACGCGGCGAGCCGTGCTGGAGCGCCTGACGAGCGGCCCGGCAGCGATGAGCGAGCTGGCGCAACCGTTCGAGATGGCGCTGCCGTCCTTTTCACAGCATCTCGACGTGCTCGAAAACTGCGGGCTGGTCCGCTCGCGCAAGACCGGCCGGGTGCGGACCTATCAGCTCGCGCCGCAGCCGCTGAAGACGGCAGAACAGTGGATGCTGAGCCAGCGAACCCGCTGGGAACGCCGCTTAGAGCAACTCGAAACCTACTTGAAGGACATGAAGGAGCAGAAGCGATGACTCGAATGAACCTCGCATTACCCGACCCCAAGCTCGACCTCGTGCTGGAGCGCATCGTCGACGTCCCGAGAGAGCTCGTTTGGGCCGCGTGGACCACGCCGCAGCACTTGAAGAAATGGTTCACGCCGCTGCCATGGACAACGGTCGATTGCGAAATCGACCTGCGGCCAGGCGGCATCTTTCGCACGGTGATGCGATCGCCGGAAGGCGAGGAGTTTCCCAACCTCGGCTGCTACCTCGACGTCGTCACCAACGAACGGCTGGTCTGGACCAATGCCCTCGCGCCCGGCTACCGGCCGGCGGCGCAACCGTCGTCCTGCGTTCCATTCTTCTTCACCGCGGTCATTTCGCTCGAGGCGCATGCGCGAGGCACGAAGTACACCGGGCTCGTCATGCACAGCGACGAACAGCACACCCAGCAGCACGCCGCGATGGGGTTCCACGACGGTTGGGGCACGACGCTCGACCAGTTGGTCGCCCTCGCCAAGACGATGTAGATGATTCACACCGTCACGACCCCTCGCCTTCGGCTTCGCATGTTCCGCGAGGCCGACCTCGACGCCTACGCCGACATCTGCGCCGACGAGGAGGTCATGCGCTACATCGGCTCCGGCGGGCCGGTCGACGCGACCGTGGCGTGGCGGCAGATGGCGCTGTTTCTCGGCGAATGGGTCTTGCACGGCTACGGCATGTGGGCGATCGAGGAGCTGTCCAGCGGTCGGCTGATCGGGCGTGCCGGTTTCCTGAATCCGCATGGCTGGCCGGCTTGCGAGGTCGGCTGGCTGCTGGCGCGCGACGCATGGGGCCGCGGCTTCGCGTATGAAGCCACCGCAGCGGCGATCGCCTACGGACGGGAGCGCCTGGCGGTGGGCGATCTCATCAGCCTGATTCGCCCCGACAACATGCGGTCGATCGCCTTGGCCCAGCGCCTGGGTGCAACGCTCGACGGCAAGATCGATTTCATGGGCGGGCTGACGCTGCAGTATCGGCACTCACTGCGCGCCGAATAGTGATATCTCAGGCGCGTTCGGCCAGGCTCTTCAGATCGGCGAGACCCGTCTCGAAGTGCTGGCCGATCATGCGGTCCATGTTGACGAACACGCCCATCAGCTTCGCGATGTACGGGCTCGAGCCGCGCATTGCCCAGGTGACTTCGGTGGCATCTCCGCGCGGGGTCAGCGTGAACTCGACGGTGTTGTGGCCTTCGATGGGCTTCTGCATATCGAGCTGCATCGTCACTTTGCGCGGCGCCGAAGACTCGACGATGCGGATGGTGCCCGTGCCGACTTCCTTGCCGTCGAACGCATACGCTGCGCCGGGGCCGTTGGCCGGGCCGGAGTAGCTGCCCTTCACGTTCGGATCCTTCTTGTCGAAAGGATTCCAGGTGTTGCGAAATCGACAAGCCGCGTGTCGGGGGAAATCCCTGCGGCCTACTGCGCGTTCAACGCGTCCTCGAAGCACGGCGCGAGTCCGCGCACTTCGACCGTGCACCACTCGGCAGCCGGGCATTGCGCGGCAAGGGCGACGGCTTCTTCGCGGGTCTTGCAATCGACCAGAAAAAATCCGCCGACCATTTCCTTCGCTTCCGAGAACGGACCATCGACGATCTTCGGTTGCCCTCCTCGCTTCTGCACCCGCGCCGCGCTGGCGTGCGAGCTCAGCGATTCGCTGGCGATCAGCAACCCGCGCTCTTTGAGGCTCTCGCCGAAGCGAACCATGCGGTCGTAAACGGCACGGCCTTCGGACTCGGTGCGGGTGAGCCGTTGCTCGGTCGGCTCGATCATCAGCAGCATGTAGGGCATGGCGACTCTGGGCTCGTCAAGTGGAGGCGCCGAAATTAAAGCATGGCGGGCATCAACCCATGTCGCAGCATTGAGTTGCGCAAGCGCGCGCGGGCGCGGTGCAGCAGCACCGACAAATGATTTGCCGTCACGCCGAGCTCGCCGCAAATCTCGTCGGTATCGAGCCCGTTCGCCGTGTGAAGCACGAAGGCGCGGCACTGTTGCGGCGGCAGCTCGCGCAAGCAGCGCGCAAGGCGAGCGAAGAACTGATGCTGCATCAGCTGCTGCTCCGGGTCGCCCCATCGAAGCGGCCCTTCGACGAGGCTGCGATCGTCGTCGAAGCGCGCATGAGCTTCGTTGCGATCGCGGCGCATCTGCTCGGCGAGCTTGCGCTGAAGAATGCCCAGCAGTTGGCTGTGCAGCGTGCTGCGAGGGCCGAGTGCCGGAGGCTTTTCGATCGCGGCGAGCAGCGTCTCCGAGACAGCGTCGTCGGCCCATGCGTCGTTACACAGCCGCTGGCGCGCGATCTGCAGCAACGCCGGCCGCAGTGCAGCGAGTTGCTGGCCGAGCGGGTTCATCGATCCAAGCCTACGAAGAACGAGTACGCTTTCGAAATGGCATGAATTCATCGTGCGATCCGCGCTGGTTATCAGCGCGCTGCCGCCGGAGACCCATCGATGGAGCTATACCAAATCCGCTATTTCCTGGCGGTGGCCGAGACGCTGAACTTCACCCGCGCGTCGGAGCGAGCATTCATCTCGCAGCCGGCGCTGACCAAGGCGATCCAGCGCCTCGAAGAGGCGATAGGCGGGCGCCTGTTCGACCGCACGAAGAGCTCCGTGCAATTGACCGAGCTCGGCCGCGCGATGCTGCCGAGCTTTCGGCAGATCTTCGATGCCGCGCAGAGCACGCGCGAGCAGGCCAAGCGGCTGACGCGCGAGCAGAAGGAAACGGTGCGCGTGGGCGTGATGTGCACGATCGACTTCGACCTCGTGCTGCCCGGCTTCAGCAGCTGCCAGGACTCTCAGGCCGCGATCGAGCTGAGCTTTCGCGATGGCAACTTCGAGGCGCTGACCGACGCGCTCGACCGCGGCGACATCGACATCGGCCTGATGTGCTCGCCCTACGAGATCGCCAAGCGCTTCAAGACCGCGCCGCTGTTCCGCGAGGACTACGTGGTCGCGATCGGCAACGATCATCGCTTTAACGGCCGCACCGAGGTCGCGCTCGCCGAGCTGCATCGTGAGCACTACTGCGTGCGAACCGACTGCGAGTTCTCGCATTACATCGAGCGGCAGCTGCTCGAGCGCGGCATCGAGCTCGACGTGGTGCAGCGCTCGACCCGCGAAGACTGGATCCAGGCCTTCGTTCGCTCCAACTTCGGCATCGCCTTCATGCCCGAGTCGATGGCGCAGGCGGCGCAGCTCGCGTACGTGCGCACCGCCGACCGCCCGTTCGCTCGCGAGGTCGACGCGATGGTCCAGGCCGAGCGCCCGCTCACTGCAGCGCAGCGCGCGGCAATCGAGTCGCTCGCGTCCTACGCTTGGGCGAGGAGCCGCTCGCTGCGGGCGGTCGACGCCACGGCCCCGACTGATCGCGATCAGTTATCGGGCCGTGAAGAATAGCGATTTCCGCGCGCGGCTTTCACTCGCAACAATGGTCTTGAAGCTGCCCCCACTGCGCCCATCGGCACAGCGCGCACGGCGGCATTGCCGATTCGAGACCTATGCGCCGCCCCGCCCTGCCCTCCATCAAGCTGTCGAATTTCAAGCTTCGCTTGATCGGCGCGAGCGCAGTCTTGTTCGCCCTCGTCGCGAGCTTCTTCGCCTGGCAGGTTGAGCGCTCAGCGCTCGAGCGTGAGGCATCGAAAAAGATTCAGATCCAGACCTACGCCCGAGCGATCGATGCGCAGGTTCTGAACACGCTGAAGACGGTCGACCTCGCGCTCAAGGGTGTGGGCAGCGCGGTCGCGATGCTGCCGGTGGGCGCCGATCCGCACGCCGAGCCGGTGCTGCGCGGCATCCTGCTCGCCCAGCTGGGTCCGGTCGATGACGAGATCTTCCTCGTCGCGTCCGACGCACAGGGCACCGCGATCACATCGTCCAACGGCGTGCCGGTGCGCGGCGTCTCGTTTGCCGAGCGCGACTTCTTTCGCGGCCATCAGACAGGCAGGGAGTCAGGCCTGGTGGTGGCCGAGCCGATCGTCGGCAAGGTGACCAAGCGGCAAATCGTCGTGCTCAGCCGCCGTCTGCAAAACCACGATGGCGAATTCGCCGGCGTCGTGTGGGCGCCGATCGATGTGCGGGTGATCTCGCGCCTTCTGCAAAGCGCGATGTTCCAAGACGGGCTGTCGATCACGCTGGTGCACGAGACCAGCGCCAAGGTGATCGCCCGCGTGCCGGCGGTCGACGGCAGCTTCGCGAGCAGCGTGCGAAACGCGCCACTGTTCGAGCAGCTGAAGTCTGCACCGACGGGCGTGTTCGAATTCGTCAGCATCGTCGACGGCCAGCGCCGCATCTATGCCTACGAGCACCTGCCGGGTCTGCCGCTCGTGGTGACGGTCGGCATCTCGACCGCGTCGCTCGACGAAGCGAAGTCGCGCGACATCGCGTCGGCCGGCGTGATGCTGTTGCTCGTCGCGGCGATCCTCACGCTCAGCAACACGCTGGTGCTGCGGCAACACGCAGCGGCGCGCTTGCGCGAGGCGTCGGCGATCCTGCGCGCCGAGAAAGAGTCGGCCGAGCTGGCGAGCCGCAGCAAGTCGGAATTCTTGTCGCGAATGAGCCATGAGCTGCGAACGCCGCTCAACGCGATCCTCGGCTTTTCGCAGCTGCTCGAGATGGAGCATCGCCATCCGCTGAAGCCGGACCAGCTTGCGCGGATCGGCCACATTCGCGCCGCCGGCGAGCACCTGTTGCACCTGATCAGCGACCTGCTCGACATCTCGCGCTTCGACACCGGCACGCTGCACGTGCGCTCCGAACGCGTCTGCCTCGCGCTCGAAGTGCGCGCGATCATGCAGGTGATGAGCGGCCAGGCGGTCGCTGCCGGCATCCGAATCCAAGACGAAGCGTCGTCGGCCGTGCCGAGCTATGTGGAGGGCGACACGACGCGGATCAAGCAGGTTCTGCTCAACCTGGTGTCGAACGCGATCAAGTACGGACGGCGCGGCGGCACGATCACGCTGCGCGTCTCGTTCCACGGCGCCCGCGTGCGGCTCACCGTGTCGGACAACGGCATCGGCATGAGCGCGCCACAGCTCGAGCAACTGTTCCAACCCTTCAACCGCCTCGGCCGCGACGACACGGCGATCCAGGGCACCGGCATCGGTCTCGTCATCACCAAGCAGCTCGTCGAAGCGATGGGCGGCTCGCTGTCGGTGATCAGCGAAGCCGGCGTCGGCAGTTCGTTCATGGTCGACCTGCAGGCGGCGCGCGAAGGCATCGCGCGAGAGACTGCAACTGCTGACATCAATCAACACCTCGTCACAACTCCTGCCTTGAGCACGAGCGCCGGCGGTCGAAATCAAGAAGACACGGCTTGTTGGAGATCATCATGAACGCGCCCGCTCGTCCCGCCGGATTCACGACCGCCAACCCGCATGCGCTGGCGACGATCCTCGAGGCCAGCCAGACCAAGCGGATCATCGCGTCGCGCGACATCTTCGACCTGTCGGGCACCAAGCTGTGGGCGCGCGACCTGCCGGTGTCGCAGGCCTTGCAGCGCAAGCTGCTCGATCGGCAGCTGCGCCAGCCGCTCGAAACCTGCCTGCTCGCCGAAGACGGCGTCACCTCGCATTCGCTGGTGGAGTCGACGAAGACGTTGCTCGACCGTGTCACGCCCCTGACCATCCTGCTGCGGCCGTATGCAGACAAGCTCGTTCGAGAGGTCGGGCACTTGCCGCTGCACTCGGTCGTTCAATTGCTGCTGACTGCGGGTCAGGCGTCGCGACCGGAGTCATTCGACCACGCGGTGCAGGCGATGGTCTTGAACGGCGCAATGGTGATGGCGCATGGCGGCGACACGCAGGCCTTGCGCGTCGCGATGGTGTGCGGCCTGCTGCATGACCTCGGCGAGATGTACATCGACCCGCAATTCGGCGAGGCCGATGCCGACCGCGCGCTCGACCTGCAAAGCTATCAGCAGCTCGTCGTCCATCCGCATGTCGGCCAGTTGCTGATCACCCAGCTCACCGACTACCCGAGCGTGATCGCGCGCGCGATTTCCGAGCACCACGAACGGCTCGACGGCTCCGGCTACCCGCTGCGCTTGCAGCGCGAGCAGGTGTCGCCGCAAGGCCGGCTGCTCGCGGTCACCGAAGCGACACTCAACGTGCTGCGCGCAGACACGCCGCAGCTGTCGCGTGCCAGCGTCTCGCTGCGCGTGGTGCCCGGCGAGTTCGATCTGCAATGGGTCGGCCTGATCGCGCACGCGGCGCAAGCCCAACCCGAATTGCACGCGACGCTTGCGGCCGACGAGATCCAGGCGCGCCTCGCCGGCCTCGACGCCGCACTGCACGCAGCCCACGCGAGCGCGCGCGATCTGATGGACGACGCGGAGTCAGCGGGCTTGAAAGACGCACTGACGCTGGCGCAGCATCTGCTGAGCCGATTGCGCACCGGCTGGAACGCGAGCGGACTGTGGAGCAAGGAGTCGGTGACGGCGAACACCGCGGCCGAGATCGAAGCCGTCGAAGACGAACTGGTGTTCCGCCTGCGCGCGATTCAGCGCGCCGCACTGCTGCATGCCGGCAAGCTGCCGCTCGGCGATGCACAGCGCTTGAATCAGCTGTGCGATCACCTGGTGGTTTGCTAGCGATCTCAGCTGTCGAAAAGCCCCGGCCCGTCCTGCAACTGCGCGCGCTCGATCAGCAGCAGCCGCAGCTTCGTCGAGACACCACCCGGCGCCGAGAAGCCGCCCGATTGGTGGCCGGCGGCGAGCACACGATGGCACGGGACGATGATCGGGAACGGGTTCTCACCGAGCGCCTTGCCGACGGCGCGTGCCGCATTGGGGTCGCCGAGTTGTCGGGCGATGTCGCCATAGCTCGATGTCTGGCCCGGCGGAATGCGCCGAACGATCTCGTAGACGCGTTGGTTGAACGGCGGCAGATCCGCCATGTCGAGCGCGATGTCGCAGAGGTCGATGCGGTCGCCGCGCAGCAGGGCGACGATGTTGTCGATGGCGCGTTGAACGTCGGGCGGCGCGGTTGATTGTTCATGCGCGTCGGGTAAGCGGCGGGCCAGGCGGGCTGCTCATTTGCCTCAGGCAGCAGCACGTTGACGATTCCGTTTGCGTTCCACGCGATGGCGCACGAGCCGATCGCGGTGGCGAACAGCATGAAGTGTTGTTCGGAGCGGGACTTCGACGGGCTCAGTCCGAACGGGGTTTGGTTTGTGTTCATAAAGGGCTTCGATACCTCAGCCCGATCCTTCGATACCTCAGGACGATCGGGTGTTTGTGTCTCGCAGGTCTCCGCTCTCCAATCCCCGTTCGGGCTGAGGTATCGAAGCCCCGCATCGCATGCATCCCAACCCCGTTCGGACTGAGCCTGTCGAAGTCCCCGCCCCACACCAACCCCTAGCGCAAATTCCCCGTATGCCCCAGCGAATATCGCCCCGGCTGTGGCCACACCGTCAGGCCATGCGGCTCGCGGCCGACCTTGATCTTGTCGACGTTGCCGCTCGCGGTGTCGATGCGGTACACCACGTCGTCGAAGCGGCCCGACAGCCACAGGGTCGTGCCGTCGGCACTGACGTTGCCCATGTCAGGGCTGCCGCCGCCGGGAATCGGCCAGGTCTTGACGACCGCGCGCGTCGCGAAGTCGATCGTCGACACGCTGCCCTTGCCGCCGGGCTTGCCGTGGATCAGGTTGGTGCCGCGATTCGCGACGTACAGCAGCTTGCCGTCGCGGCTCGGGTACAGGCCGTGCGCGCCGATTCCAGTGGGCAGGAAGCCGATCTGCTTGAAGCTCTCGCCGTCGACCACGTGCACGCCGTCGGCCATCATGTCGGCGACATAGAAGGTGCGGCCGTCGGGCGAGACTCGAACGTCCTGCGGCATGCTCTTGGTCGTGCAGACCTCGGCCTTGCCCGGGCCCGCGGTCTTGATCGACACGGTCTGTGAGCGTGCCTTCGGCGCGCTCGCGCCCTGCGGCTTGTCGAAGTACCTGCTCAGCTTGATCGTGTCGACAACGCGCCGGTTGACGAGGTCGACCTTGGTGATCGCGCCGTTGAACTCGCAGGTGAACAGCGCGAATCGGCCGTCGATCGCGAAGTCGGCATGGTTGATGCCGGCGCATTGCGGCGTCGGGATCGAATACTCGAGCTTCATGCTGCGCGGGTCGCGGAAATCGAGCCGTTTGTAGGCCTCGGCGACGACGATGGCGTACTTGCCGTCGGGCGAGAAATACATGTTGTACGGGTCGTCCACGGCGATCGATTTGCCGGCCTTGCCGGTCAGCGGGTCGATCGGCGTCAAGCTGCCGTCCGTGCGGCCTTCGGCATTGTTCGCGACCCACAGCGTCTTCAGGTCCCATGCCGGCACGACGTGCTGCGGATTGACGCCGACCTTGAACGTGTCGACGACCTTCAGCGTTGCCGGGTCGATGACCGACACGCTGTTGTCGACGCGGTTCGGCACGTACACGCGCTCGAGCGCGCCGCTGACGTTCGGGCTGAAGCGGTTGGCCGCGACCTCGCTGTACAGGTTGGTGGGGTCGCGCACCTCCGGCATGCCGGGCACCGTGACGACGGCACGCGGCGCCGCGGCGGGCGACGATGCGCCGCTCGTCGGTGCCGAACCTTGCGCAATCGGCGTTGCCGGAAAGCCGAGCGATGCGCCCAGCAGAACGACGAGTGTGGAAGCGAGGTTTCGATTCATCATCAGCCAATTTTCCGTGATTTGCGCGGCGTCAACGGTGACGCGCTGCAACCGCCTTGCGAATCGCCGCGACGCTGTCGCTGACGATTCTCTCGGCGCCGAGCTGGCCGAGCTGCGCAGTCGCGGGCCGCGGATCGCCGGCCACACCGACGCGCGTTCCGCCCTCGGCCGCTGCCGCGAGTTGCCCCGTGTGGACTTGCGTCGGGTCGACGGCCAGCATCAGCGAAGTATCGGCGGCGCCGGCGTGAGTCCCGATCTGTGCCGCGCTCAGGCCTTGCGCACGCAGGGCGTCGGCATACGGCTTGTCGGCGGCGAGGTAGTACTCGGCGATGAAATGCGCGCGCGCCGGCGTATGCGCCCAGTCGCGATTGAGCCGCGCAGCCACTGCCGCCAGCTGCGCTTGATAGCCGCCGTGATCGCCGATCAGCACGATGTCGGTGAAGCCGTGCTGCGCGAAGCTGCGCGCGCTCGCGTCGAGCAGGCTCTTGAAGGCCTCGTCCGGAATGCTGATCGTGCCGGCGAAGCGCATGTGCGCGCGCGGTGGCGTGATGCTGCCCTCGGGCACGTAGGCGACGACCGGCGCGACGATCGCGTTGCCGAGCGCAAGCGCAATGCGCCCGGCCAGCAGCTTGACGCGAACGTTGTGCTTGCCGAGCGTCATGTGCGGGCCGTTCTGCTCGGTGCCGCCGACCGGAATGATGATCGTCGTCGCGCCGCCGCGCAGCGCCTCGCCGACCTCTGGCGAAGTCATTTCTTCGAGGAAGACATGCGCCGGTGGGGCGGCGTGCGCCGGACCATTGAGTACCAGAGCCAGCATCAGTCCGGCAAGAATTCTGTGCATGGAGAGTCGCATTGGAGTCGGCCGCACTGTACGCGAGTCCCCGCAGATTCCTGTTGCCATTCCGCGCTGATGCGGCACGTATTTCACGCTGCCTTGTCGGGCATGCAGCCGCGGCGGATTCGGTTGTGGTCGAATGGCGTGTGAGCGTTGTTGCACCTCCTCCGACTCCGTTGCCCGTCGATCCCACGCCCGGCTGGTTCCGCTGGCTCACGCGCTTCGTCTTGCGCCAGGGCATGCTGCGCGCGGCGCTGTGGCTGACGCTTGCGGTGAGCGTCCTCGCGGTCGCGATCGCCGAGCTGGTGATCACGCTGATCGGCCGCGGTGACCGCGCGATCGCCGCCGCGTCGGCGAGCATTTGCTCGCTGCTGCTGACGCCGCTGTTCGGCAGCGTGATGCTGCGTCTGGTGTTCGAGCTCGAGCAGGCGCGCCAGCAACTGACGGTGCTTGCCACTCACGACGACCTGACCGGCGTGCACAACCGGCGTCACTTCATGACGGTGGTCGAGCGCGAATGGACGCGTGCGCGGCGCTACAGCACGCCGGCCGCGCTGCTGCTGATCGACGCCGACCACTTCAAGCGCGTCAACGACACCCATGGCCATCTGTGCGGCGACGAGCTGCTGCGCCAGATTGCGCGCGCGACCGGCGCGTCGCTGCGTCAAGCCGACGTGCTCGCGCGCTTCGGCGGCGAAGAGCTGATCGTGTTCCTGCCGCACACCGACCCGCTCGGCGCGCTCGATGTCGCCGAGCGCATCCGCGAGCAGGTGCAAGGCCTGCGCGTCGCGTGGCAGGGCCAGACCGTCGGCACGACGGTGAGCATCGGCGTCGCGCCGCTGCGCGCCGAGCTGCCATCGCTCGACTGGATGATCCACGAAGCCGACACCGCGCTGTACGCCGCGAAGGCCGACGGCCGCAACTGCGTTCGCACCCTGCCCTTCGAGCCCAATCGCAACGGCGACGCCTTCCCCGTCGACACGCGCTCGGGCGAATAGGGGGCCATCCATTTGGGGCGACTCGATCGTTGTACGGTTCACCTGAACTGAGCGATGGAGCAAGCCATGAATGCAATCGAAGGCG